>NZ_QOAY01000068.1:4511-54696 GCF_003314775.1 Microbacterium sp. H6
TCGGTACTCGGCGTCAGAGGAGTGGGCGATGCGGTCGAGGTCGCCGGACGGATCATCCAGGCGGCCACGGAGGACGCGAAGGCTCTCACCGCCGAGCGCGACGCTCAGGAGCGCGCTTCGCTGCTGCGCACGATCGGCATCGCCGAGGGCCAGGCGGTGCCGCCGGCGCTGCGGACACAGCTCTCGGCGCTCGAAGACGATCAGAAGAAGCGGGCTACGCGGAGCCTGCGCGACGGGATCGACCGTGTGCTCACCGACCTTCAGTCGCTGTACCGCGACGTCGTGATGCTGCAGTTCGGGCAGAGCGAAGGTCTCATCAACAGCGAGTTGCGCACCGAGCTGTCCGACCTCGCTTCCGCCTGGCCCGAGACCCGTACTCTTGTCGTACTTGACCACCTTGCCGAGACGCGGCAGTCGCTGGAGCGCAACGTCGCCCCGCTGCTCGCCCTGGAGAGCTTGCTCGTGACGATCACGAGCGGGAGGAAACCGTGAACAATCGATCGACTTCCCGCCTGCGCCGCGCCGCCGCGGTCATCGCAGGGCTCGCCGCCGCGTCCGTCGCCCTGTCGGGCTGTCTGTACGCGATGATTCCCGAGCAGTCGTCACGGCCGTCGACGACGAGTGCGCCGGACACCGAGGGCGTCGCCGAGGACCTGCTGCCCTTCTACTCGCAGGAACTGACCTGGACGGAGTGCGGTGTCGGCTTCGACTGCACCGATGTCACCGCTCCACTCGACTGGGAAGACCCGGGGAAGGGTGAGATCACCCTCTCGGTCGTCCGACACCGCGCCGAGGGCACCCCCGTCGGCTCGTTGCTCACGAACCCGGGCGGTCCGGGGGCCAGCGGTGTCGACCTGATCCTGAACAGCCTCGACTTCGCGGTCGGCGCCGACCTCATCGAGAACTTCGACGTGATCGGGTTCGACCCGCGCGGCGTCGGAGATTCCACCGCGGTCACCTGCTACGACGCACCGCAGATGGACGACTACCTGTACGGCATTCCCTCGGCAGCACGAGGCACGGCCGAGTGGGAGGCCGAGCTGCTCGACTCGCACAAGAAGTTCGCCGAGGCGTGCGATGCCAACAGCGGGGGGATCCTTCCGTACATCACCACGGTCAACGCCGCCAGGGACATGGATCTGATCCGCGCGCTGCTGGGCGACAAGCAGCTGAACTACCTCGGCTACTCGTACGGCACGTTCCTCGGTGCGACCTACGCGAAGCTGTACCCCGAGAAGGCCGGCCGCCTGGTGCTCGACGGCGCGATCGATCCCGCTGTCCCCGGGCTCGAGGTCGGCGCGACGCAGGCGCTCGGGTTCGAGTCCGCGCTCCGCGCCTACATGCAGGACTGCCTCGACTCGGGGGAGTGCCCGTTCAACGGCAGTGTGGATGAGGCGATGGCCGATCTGGGGGCGCTGCTGGCGAGTGTCGACAGCACCCCTTTGAAGAGCGGAGACGGCCGCATGTTGGGTGCGGACTCCCTGATGACCGCCATCATCGCCGCGCTCTACTCGCAGGACAGCTGGGGCTACCTCACGCAGGCGCTCGATGAGGCACTGCAGGGCGACCCGACCTCGGCACTGTTCCTCGCCGACTTCTACAACGGACGCGAGAACGGCACCTACACCGACAACTCCACCGAGGCCTTCCGCGCCTACAACTGCATGGACTACCCGGTCGAGGATGACCCGGCGGCAGAAGCGGCGACGAACGCGAAGATCGCCGAGGGCGCGCCCACGATCGCGCCCTACTGGGCCGGGCCTGACTCCTGCTCGGTCTGGCCCTACCCGCCCACGGGCACGCGAGGTGAGATCAAGGCTGAAGGCGCCGGCCCCATCCTGGTGATCGGCACGACGAACGACCCGGCGACCCCCTACGAGTGGTCGGAGTCGCTCGCGAACCAGCTCGAGGAAGGTGTTCTCATCACGCGTGTCGGCGAGGGGCACACCGGATACAACAAGGGCAACGCCTGCGTGGACGACGCGGTCGAGGCGTTCCTGCTCGACGATGTCGTACCGGAAGACGGGCTCCGCTGCGAATGAGGAGGCCTCGATTCGCGAGTGAGCGCGAGACAGGGTAATATCGGTGATCGCGCCGCTCACGCGTCGCACGCCGCTTTAGCTCAGTCGGCAGAGCATTTCACTCGTAATGAAAAGGTCGTCAGTTCGATTCTGACAAGCGGCTCCATCAAACCCCCGGAATCCCTCGTGATTCCGGGGGTTTCGTCGTTTATGTCGGTAGCACCTGCAAACGTAACGATTGCGAGTGCATGTGTGCACCTATGTGTGCACTGCTCCGATGAGAGGAACGACGATGCCCAAGAAGCGCAGTCACGGCGACGGGGGGCTCTTCTACGTGAAGAGCCGGGGCCTCTGGCGAGGCGTGATCGACGACGGGTACCACCCCGACGGCCGACGACGTCAGCGCACCGTCAGCGGCAAGACGCAGAAGGTTGCGCGCGACAAGCTCGACGCCCTGCGCGCAGAGATCCACGACCACGGTGCACCGCTCGACAAGGCGGTCACCGTCGAAGCATGGGCCGAGCACTGGCTCCGGACCGTGTGTGAGCCGGCCATGAAGCCCGCAGCACTCGCAGGGTACGAGTCCGCAGTCCGGAAATGGATTCTGCCGGCGCTGCGGAAGAAGCGGGTGTCCGCATTGAAGCCATCCGATGTGCGCGCAGTAACTCTGTCGGTGACTAGTGCCGGCCGAGCGGTTTCGTCCGCCCAAAAGGTGCACGCTGTGCTGTCCTCAATGCTCGAAGCTGCACGAATGGACGGCCTATGCGCGAAGAACGTGGCCCAAGACGTCACACCGCCCGGGCGGGGCGAGGGAGGCCGTGGCGCGCTCGACACTGACGTCGCGCTCCGCGTCCTACAGACAGCGCTCGGACGCCCCGACGGCTCCCGCTGGTGGTTCGCGATCCTCACGGGGATGCGACAAGGCGAACGACTCGGCGCGACGATCGACAGCGCCAACCTTGCTGCCCACGACTTCACTGTGCAGTGGTCGCTCACCGAGGTGCGCTTTCGACACGGATGCAGCGAGCCATGTGGGAAGAAGCGCGCAGGCGCGTGCCCGAATCGGAAACTGATGGTCGGGCCAGGCCTTGTTCACCGCCAGCTCGACGGGCGACTCTGCATCGTGCGCCCGAAGTCCGGCAACGTCCGCACATTTCCCCTCATCCCCGCGCTCGAGAGTGTCCTCACGACGTACCTCGCCGCCGACACGCGACCGAACCCGCACGGGCTCATCTGGCGAAACGACGACGGCTCGCCGATCACGCCAGAGCAGGATCAAGCCGAGTGGCGTTCGATCCTCCTCGAAGCGGGCGTCATCACCTCTGAGCAGGCGCTACCGCCGCGGGAGCGACCCGAGGGCACACCCGATACCCCGACGACGCACTTCGCGCGGCACACGACCGCGACCGTGCTCATGGAGCTCGGCGTGGACGCGAAGGTCATCGGCGAGATCGTGGGCCACGTGGACGTGCGCACCACTCGTGGATACCAGCACGTCTCGTCGGCCGAGGCTCGCCGCGCGCTCCAGGCTCTCGGCGACCACTTCGTCGACGCGCTCGAAAGGTAGGCTCTCGACCATGGGAAGACGACAGCGAATCCTCACCGGCTGCGCGGACTGCTTCAAATGCACGACGAGTCGTGTCGGCGTCGGGGCGCGAAACGCGGGTCGCGTGGGCGCGGCCGTCGCGACTGTCGGGATCTCTGAGGCCGCTATGGCTTTTGCCCGCACGTGCAACACCTGCGGACACCAGATGTCTCTCCACGATCGCCCGGGCGCGCAGAGCCCGGCAGGGCGTGCGTTGAGTGCGGCTTTCAATCCTCCTGCCGCCACTGACGGGCGCCCGTTCCCGCCATCCTTCTACGAAGGGCAGGAGCAGGCTGCAGAAGCCCCCTCCGCGCGCTACGCCGCCCCGATTGCATCCGATGGTCCCGATGCGGGATGGTACAGCGACCCGGACGGCTCGCCGACGCTCCGCTGGTGGAACGGTCGAGAATGGACCGATCACCGGAAGTAGACACTCGCCGGCGTCAGACTGCAGGCACCTTCTCTGCCCACTGGCCAGCGCCCATGCGCGGGTCGACATACACGGTGTCACCGATTCGTGCGAGCACGCGCTGAAAGGCGACGACGAGTTTGGTCGTAACCCCCAGGTCGTATGCCATCGCGCCAAGATGCCCTTCCCAGCGTTCTTCCGCTGCGCGATAGCGCTCCGGGGTGATGAGACACAGAGCCGCCCACTCATCGGCGCGCCGCTCCTGCTTCGCGTTCACTGGTCCGAACTTCGATGGGACGTCGCCCCAGATCGCGTGTGCGAGCTCGTGCGCCAGCACGGATCGTTCTTTCCGCAGCGTCATCCCAGCTCGCAGTCGAATCCGATTGAGGTCGTGGCGGTATTCGCCGTCTCGTGTCGCCAACTCGACATACTCAATCGTGATCCCGAGGGCACCGGCCATGTCCTCAAGCATTCTCGTCATCCGTCGTACCCTTCATCGGTCTCATCTTCGTCGGTTCGTTCCGACGCGACCGCACGAACGTCATCCTGGACGGGGCCACGGACGTTGCGAGTCTTGGCGATGCTGGTGACATTCGATGGCGTGCCGGGAATGAGGTCGAGAAGCGAGATGCCGTCGGCTTGGAGGCGGGCTACTGCGCGTGCGATGACTCCATCTGGCGAGCTCCCGAGGGCTGTCGACATCTTGCCTAGCTCCTCTACGTCGATCATCCGTAGGCCGTTCAACGACTTGCTCACCGTCGGATGAGGCATGCCTGCCCGCTCCGCTAGTGCGCGAACACCCAGATTTCGTTCCGCAGAGAGCATTCGGAGCTCTGTGGCCACAGCCGACAGGAGTGGTCCAAGATCTCGCGCTTTGGTTCCCATATGGAACACGATAGCTAATTTTGGAAACACCGTCTACCTAGCTTGACCTGGTTCCAAATGGAACCTAATCTCATCCACATGAAGTACGACCAGATCAAGCACCACGTCGCCGCAGAGGTGCGAGCGGCCATCGCACGAGCTGGCCTCACCCATAAGCAGGTTGCCGAAGCCATCGGCATGGCGGAGGCCACCTTCTCCCGAAGGGCAAACGGGCACACCCCGTTCTCAGTTGTCGACACCGTGCTCATCGCCGTCTTCCTCGGCATCGATCCCGTATCCCTTCTTCGGATGCCGGCTGAGGGCAGCGCCCTCGCGGAGAATGCGGCATGAGCGCCGGTGTAGTCCAGCGCATCGAGTTCGCGCCGGCCCTCTTCACGCGAGAGCTCGCGGCGTACTACCTCTCGAAGTCGCTCCGCGAGGTCGACGACCTGCGTTCGAAGGGTGAGCTGATTCCCGTCGGAGACGGCAAGCGTGTCACCTTCACCAAGGCGGAACTCGATCGGTACGTCGAGAACCTCCCGGAACGGGACGGAGAGCGCGATGCATGACTCCCTGCCGTTCTTCTTCTGGTTCCCCGTTGCCGTCCTCCTCTGGACGCTGCTCCTCATCATGACCATGCGCTCCCTCCGCCGAGACCCGCACGAAGACCTTTCGCGTCTCGACCGTCTCGACGGGATCACCGACCGCCCGCGTCGCTAAACCGGGTCGCCGCGCTCCCAGTCGCCTGCGACAGGGCCGGTACTCAGTGCACCCACTTTCGAGTGGATCGCACTCGCACCAACTCAACTCCACACAGGACCGAATCCCGCACAGGGATACGAGGGGCCAGTCGAAGCCACGATGCTGCGATCCCTCATGCACTCGCGTCGGCGGGCCGTGGCAGGCCCGAGACGACGCGGAGGACGACTGTGCGGGGGGAATGCGCGCCGAAGGTGATGCCGAGAAGGCGCGCTCGAGCGGGGATGACGCTATGTCGCGTCGTGGCCCCGTAGCGAACGTGACGCACGACTGAGTGCTGAACAACCGCGGGTGACTCATCGAAGGGAAGCCCACAGATTTCCGACCGGCGACGAGATATCGCCGGCGCCCTGAACCTCATGGAGTACACCGTCGGACAAGTCGACGGCAGGGCACGCAGACCTACTGCACAACGAAAGGAAGCTCATGACAGAGGCAATCGTGTGGGGAGTCATCTGGCTCATCCTCACCTTCGGAGGCGCATGGCTCATCTACGCGCTCTTCGCGCTCGGAGGTGTCGGGCTCGCAGCGGCCACCGACAAGCTCTGGATCGCCCCGATCCTCGTCGGCATCGGGATCATCGGCGCTATCGCATGGTTCGTCTTCGGCGCCGTGCACACCGTGCTGCAGATCATCGACGTGATCCGGCTCGCTACGGGCGGCTGACGTGCTGCTCCAGATCGCCCTCTGGGTAGCCGCCGTGTGGATGGCGTTCAGCGCTCTCGCCGTCATCAGCCAGATCGGTAAGCCTCGTGCACCGATCACACCTGGAACCGCCATCTTCTCGCTGATCGTGACCGTGCTCATCATCGTCACGCTGATCGCGGCCGCCCTCCAGCACCAGTAGTCCCACGCCCGTGCGTGCGCTCGCAGATCGGCGCACGGGCACGCAGAAACCGAAGGAACCGAATGCCCGGACGACGTGAAACCGTCCGGGCCTTCTCCATGCAAGAAGGAGCGAACCGATGATGACGTTCAGCAGTCTCGAGGAGATGGCGGCCACCCGTGGGCGTTGACTTCACCCGCCAGCCGTCGAAGACCCTTGAGCGGGTGTTCAAGTCCCTTGGAGGGCGTGTCCTTGAAAGAGCCGGCCACAGCGTCAGCTACGCCTTTCCGGACGGCGGGGTGTTCGCGATCCCGGCTGGTGTCCACGCCGGCAACGCGAAGCTCATCTACGACACGGTGCAGGCGCGGTACGGCACGAAGGACACGCGTTCACGCACCGACCCGCTGCGCTCGGCCGTCAAGCGCGCTGGAGCGCCAGCGATCGCGGTGGGGCACCTCGCGATGTCGAAGCATGCCAACGACCGGTTCGAGCTCATGGCGGCACAAGCTCGCCTCCATCAGACGGAGGTCCGTGACGCTCTGCAGTTCCCCGAGCAGGTGCTGTGGTCCCCGCTGCACGAGTCCTGGCTGTGGGTGCGAGGTCGAATCATCGTCGCCGTCGTCCTGGACGAGAACGGCATGACGATCATCCGCACGATCCTGTGGGCCACCGAAGACCTGTGGGAACAGAACCCCCGGCCTCCGAAGGAAGACGCGTGACGCCCCGGACCCCCAATCCCACCATCCACGACTACTGCCGCGCCTGTTTCGGGTGGGGCGCTCACACCGTCCGCAAGGGCACCGACTACGAAGACGAAATCGACTGTCTCGACTGCGGCGGATCAGGCATCCGCCGAGGAAGGAACGAACCGATGAACACCAACGCACTCGCCCACACCGGAGACCCCGAAGTCTCCCACATCGCCGCGATCAGCCTCACCGGAACCAACACGGAGAAGGTGATGCACGTCGTCGTCGACCTGCTGCACGAGCTCGGACCGCAGACGCCAGCCGAACTCGAGCACGTCTACCGATCGCGTCGCGCGGTCAACGACTGGCCGCAGGTCGCGTTCTACAGCATCCACAAGCGGGTGTCGCAGATGAAGAAGCACATCCGAGTGCTGCGCGGAACCGGCATCCGCGCGGGAGGTGCCGAGCGTGTCGAGTTGGCCATGGAGCCGCTCAGGGCACACACCCACGTCACGACGCACATGCAGGGCGACGCGTGAAGACGTCGCGTCCGGCACGACGGTTCCCCGCCCGAGCTCTCCGTGGCGGGTGGGTGGGGGAGCGATCAGTCTCACAGCCGAGCGTCGGTGACCGACTGCGATCAGTTCAACACCAGAGCCTCGGTACGACGTTCCATTACGCCGAGCGCATCACGCGAATCGAGCACAACAACGGCGCGACGACCTACTTCCTCGCCAGCTCCACCACCATCACCGCGCCGCAGGGCGCTCAGATCTTCTGGGAAGCAGCATGACGAACATCGACACCGTATTCGAACCGACTCGATCGCAGGGCAGCGCCCTTCTGCTCATCTTCAAGCTCCTCGTGTTCTATCCGGGGATGCTGGTGGGCCTCGCCTGGATCATCACCAACGCGCTCACCGGCATCATCGCTGACGGCGTCACCTTCTGGCCCGTCCTCGGTCTCGTCTTCGCATTGTGGGTGATCGGATCATGGTTCACCCCGACGAAGACGAAGTGACCGAACCTGAGTTCGCTCCACCAGTACCGGCGGTCGCCGCGATCGACGCTCCGCTCACTGTGCGCCGCGCGACCATGACGCGCGCCAGCCTGATCGCCAACATCGTCGTCGCTTGCTCGTGCATCGCGATCATCGCGATGGGCGCCGCGTACCGGCTGGCAGGAATGCCATGACCGACCTTGCCTCGCTCACCACCGAAGAGCTGCGCATCGTGCGCGACGATCGCTCGGCGCTCACAGACGGCATCTACCGCATCATCGATCAGCCGATCGACGAGTTCAGTGTTCGCTCGAAGCTCTTCGCCTACATGTCGGAGCAGACCCTTGCGGCGACACACGAAGTGCTCAACCGGCTGCTACAGCGCCAGGAATCGAAGGAGGACGGCGCGTGATCGAGTACCGCGACGAACCGAACAGCCCGTGGAAGCCCAGCCGGTTCGCCTGGCTCCCCGAAGACATCGAGTGGCTCAACTCGACCGTCGGGTGGGCCATGTACCGACAGACCGGAGATCCATCATGAGCGTGTTCACAGCGACCAACGGGATGACCGTCGAACGCGATCACAACGGAGAC
Organism: Microbacterium sp. H6; assembly: GCF_003314775.1. NCBI lineage: Bacteria > Bacillati > Actinomycetota > Actinomycetes > Micrococcales > Microbacteriaceae > Microbacterium > Microbacterium sp. H6. The sequence continues at coordinate 13,257 of NZ_QOAY01000068.1, forward strand.
GTGATCCTCGACAGGGCCACTCGCCACCCTTCGATCTTCATGGGTGAAGGCACGGCACTCGCGCTACGCGAGTTTTTCCAGCGTGAGCGTGACGAAGCCAACGGCGTCTGGCGCTCACAGATCGACCCCGCTTGGACTGCGGTTCACCAGGACGGTTATCCGAGAGTGAAGTTCCGCAACGACGACGGGATGCGTGAGTTCTCGATCTACCCAGACCGATCCAACATGCATGCATGGTCGCCTGAGCTCCAGAGGATCGGTCTGGAGTACCTGGATGCTCGCCCGGAGCGGAAACCCTGGGAAGACGCGCAACCTGGCGAGGTGTGGGCGCTCGGCATGGGTGGCGGGTATCACTGCGACTCGATCTCCGTGATCGAGACCGCGGAAGGTATCCGCTTCATCTGGGGCGTCAGTGGCGGCGCGATCCGGAACATCGCGATCACCGATCGAACCATCGACTACGGCAAGCGGGTTTTCCCGCCGGAGGACGAATCATGACCGACGCCGTTTACACCGGGCTGGTCCTCGATCTCCCCGAGCCCGACTATCACGCCCACCCGTCGCTCTCATCGACCGGAGCGAAGCTGCTCCTCGACTCGGCCGCGAAATTCGACTGGGTCGTGAACAAGCGCAACCGGCAGGAGAAGAAGGCATACGACGTCGGCACGGCAGTCCACTCGCTCGTGCTCGGTACCGGTGCCGAGGTAGTGATCATCCCTGACGAGCTGCTCTCCGGGGACGCACGGTCGATCTCGAGCAAGGCTGCGAAGCAGTGGGTCGTCGACGCGCGGGAGGCCGGCAAGCTCCCGATGAAGGAGGCTGAGTACACGCCGGTGAAGCAGATGGCGGACGCTCTGCTCATGCACCCCACAGGTCGGGCGCTGCTCGATCGGCCGGGAAACGCCGAGGCTTCGATGTTCGCGATCGACCCGGTCACCGGTATCGAGCAGCGCTGCCGGTTCGACTTCCTTCCCGACGACCGCCGGGTCGCCGTCGACCTCAAGAAGACACGGCCCGGCCACGCCCGCCCGTTCAAGTTCGCGTCGACCGTCGTCGAGTACGGGTATCACGTGTCGTGGGCCTGGTACACGGAGATCGCGGCGCTCATCGGCGAACCGGTCGTCGACATGGTCTTCCTCGTCGTCGAAGACGCCCCGCCGTACAACATCCTCCCGGCACGTCTCAACGACGAGTTCAAGGAGATCGGGGCCGCGCAAGCGCGCGTCGCCCGCGAGCGGTTCAAGCGCGCGCTCGACACCGGCGAATGGCCCGGCTACGCGCCAGAGATCCAGCTCATCCGCCCACCCCAGTTCGCCATCTACGACCACATCGACTCGCAGGAGAACCCCACATGAGCACCATCAACCCGGAGACGGCTCAGTGACCGCGCCCGCAGTGATCGAGCTTCCCGAGACGCAGGGGCAGTCACGACTCCACCGCCCCGCGAAATCCGAGAACCCGGACGACATCACATCGGCCGCCGACCGCATCGACGCGTTCTGGGAGAAGCACCCGAACGGGAGCATCCTCACCGAAGTCGAGACGACGGTCGTCGAGGCAGTCGACGTTCTGCCGTATCTCGTGTTCACGGTCCGCGCCTACGTGCGCAAGCACACCGAGGACGACCGACCGAGCGCGACGGCCCACGCGACCCGCGGGCAGAACGACGACGACGAACTCGTGCGCCAGTTCCCTCAGGAGACGGCCGAGACAGCGGCAATCTCCCGAGCCATCCGGAACATCGGCATCCTCACCAGCACGACGAGGCCGTCGCAGGCTCCGAACGCACCGGCGGCGCCCGGAGTGCTCCCGCCCGTGAATGCTCTCGCGGTCGCCCGCAAGGCGAAGGGGTGGAGCCAGAAGACGCTCGCGACTGCCATGACTCAACGCGGCTTCGCCTGGTCCCAGGCCGTCGTCTCGAAGGTCGAGAACGGATACCGCCCTCTGCAGGATGACGAGGCTGAGGCGCTCCGTGGGCTTGTCGACTACCTCGGTGCATCGTGAAGCCCCTCGTATGGCGAGGCGACATCTCGGGGAAGTGGCGGGTAACCACCGATCGTGGTTCTTGGGTCAGCATGGTGGGCACCAGCGACGCCGGGTATGACACACAGCGGGAGGCGTACGACGCCGCGTGCGCAGCCCTTGCGGCTGTTCCAACGTGAGCGCGATTCCCGCGAAGGTTCGCGCCGCGGTCCATGAGCGGGCTGGTGGCAGATGCGAGGGGTGCGGCAAGGCCGCACCCCTCGAACTGCATCACCGGAAGTTCCGCTCACGGGGCGGGAAGCACACGGCAGCGAACATCGTCGCGTTGTGCGGGTGGGGCAACCATACCGGCTGCCACGGCCTCGCTCACGGACCGAACCCGCCCCAAGGGTGGTCGCTCCCGTCCGGGCTGAGCGACCCCACCAAGGTGATGTTCCTGCACCACTGGGGACTCATCTTTCTCGAAGACTGACCGGGGGTGCCCCGGAGAATGGGGCACCCCGTGGTCGACATCAAACGCATGATCCAGGCGCAGGAGAGGCGCGCGGAAGTTTTCGCCGACGGGGATCTCCCGGAGCACCTGAAGCTGTTCGTCCTCGCGGGCCTCCACATCTGGGAGACAGCCCCCGACGCGGTGAAGGTGAAGACCTTCACGAAAGAGCACTGGGCGTACCGCGCGCTCCGCATGATGGGCTACAGCGGAACAGCCGAAGAGCTGTCCCCCAAGCTCAGGTTCATCATCTTGAGCAAGGACGTCCCGAAGTACCGGATGCCTGAGGATCGCAGCGCGTGCATCGGCACGATGCTTCGCCCGTCCGGTGGGCCGTGCAAGCAGAAGCCGACGATCACGACCACGATCCCGAACCCTCTCACGGGTGAACGGGAGTGGTTCGCGTCGTGCTCGCGTCCCATCCATCGCGCCGACTTCGACGCGCAGCGGAAGGCGGCATGGCAGGCGTGGCGCGACAACGGCGAGCCGAAACCAAAACCCAACAGCGGCGGCCTCCTGCTGCGCTACTTCGGGCCACGCATCGAGGAGCTCTACGCGTGGGCCGACTCCGACTATCAGCGGGGCGACAAGGTGCCCGAGCCGCCCGCACAGAAGCTCGCGATCGTCACCAGCTTGGCCGATCGCCGACCCCGAAGGGACACGTAATGTCCAAGATCATCCTCGTCCGAGGCATCCAGGCCTCCGGCAAGTCCGAGTTCGCCAAGACGTGGGCGGCGACCGATCCCGAGAACCGGGTCCGGGTCAACCGCGACGACATCCGCCAGATGATCAGCGGCACGTCGAAGACGCTGCTCTCGCACGACCTCGAGTCATTCGTGACACGGATCGAGAAGAGCGTCGCGCTCACCGCGCTCCGCGCCGGCAAGGACGTCGTCATCGACGCGATGAACCTCCGCTCGAGATACGTACGGGCATGGGTCAGCCTCGGCTACCCGGTCGAGTTCGTCGACTTCCCCGTGTCCCTCGACCTGGCGCTCGCTCGGAACGAGGCACGCGGTGGGAAGGTTCCCGAGGCCGTGATCCGGGCGACGTACGAACGGCTGACGTCGAAGGGGAAGCTGCCTGACCCACCGACCGCCGACGAGCCACCCGCTCCCGTCAGGCAGTACGTGCCCGACGTGACGAAGCCCACCGCGATCATCGTGGACATCGACGGCACTCTCGCCCACATGGGCGATCGCCGCGGACCGTACGACTGGGACAAGGTCGGCATGGACGAGCTCGACATCCCCATCGCTGTGCTCGTGAACCACATGGGCGAGACGCACCGCGTCGTCCTCATGTCTGGACGCGAAGACATCTGCAAGGGGGCGACCGAGCGCTGGCTGCTCGACAACAACGTGCGCTACGACGCGCTGCACATGCGCGCCGCCGGCGATCGCCGCGCCGACACCGTCGTGAAGGCCGAACTCTTCGACCACCACGTCCGGGACCAGTTCAACGTCATCTTCGCGGTCGACGACCGCAACGCCGTCGTCGCCGGATGGCGAGCGATGGGAATCAAGACCCTGCAAGCCCAGGAAGGGGCATTCTGATGCGCATCGACGCACTCATCGACATGGACGCCGTCGCCGACGAAATCGCCGCTGGCTACGTCACAGAGAAGACGCACCCCGAGTTCCCGCAGCTGCGCATCCTCAACTACACCGACCGGTGCCAGTTCGATCGGCACTGGAACCAGATCACCCGTCTCACCCGCGGGATCATCTACGACGCAGAGACCCGCGAGGTACTCGCCCGCCCCTTCCCGAAGATCCACAACCACGGCGAGCCAGATGCCGGCGAGCTGAACCTCGACGAGCCGATCATGGGTGCGTTCGACAAGCTCGACGGCTCGCTCGGCATCACGTACATGCGACCTGACGGCCTGCCCGCGATCGCCACTCGTGGATCGTTCACCTCGGAGCAGGCGGTGCACGCAACCCGCTGGCTCCGGGACTCGCCATGGGGAGAGCACGTGGGCCACGGAATCGGCACCTACACGTGGCTCTGGGAGATCATCTACCCCGAGAACCGTATCGTGATCGACTACGGCGATCGCGACGAACTCGTCTACCTTGGTGCGATCGCGCACGAAACTGGCGACTACTCGCCTCCCTATGTCCGCGAAGAAGAACTGGCGAGCACGACAGAGATCTACGCGGGGACGCTGAGGGACGCGCTCGCGATCCCACCGCGCCTGAACGCCGAAGGTCTCGTCGTGTGGCTCGACTTCAACCGCGCGGTGAAGATCAAACAGGCCGACTACGTCGAACTCCACCGCATCGTGTCGAATCTCACCGTCAAGGAAGTCTGGCGGCAGCTCCGCGCCGGCACCTTCGATGGCTTCGTGGTCGCGCTCCCTGACGAGTTCCACGCCTGGGCTCGGGACACCTCCGCTCCGCTCATCCAGCAGCACCGGGACGTGGCATACGCGGCCTCGATCTGGCTCGACTTGCTCGCCCACCAGGGGCTTGAGACGCGCAAGGACCAGGCGCTGTTCATCACCTCGAGAGTCGCAGCCGACATGCGTGGCCTCGTGTTCTCTCTGCTCGACGGGAAGAGCATCGACGACGCGATCTGGCGGATGATCGAACCGAAGGTGGCACCGGATGCCTGACGCAGAGCAGACCAACGCGGACGCGAAGCTGGCCGCATTCCTGGCGGGCATCGAGGCGAACAACGCGCTCTCTGACCACCTCAACAGCCTCAAGGTAGGCCTCGAGGAACGTGGATGGTCGACCCCTAACGCTGAGCAGGCGGCGATCGTCACCACGAACACGATGATGCAGCTCTCCACCCTCGGGATGCGCTGATGTCCTTCCCTGCCCGATTCAACGGCCAGTGCGCGGCGGCGTGTGGCTACCGCATCCACGAGGGCGACGAGATCGAGAAGGACGCCGACGGGAAGTACCGACACGTCGACTGTGTCCCGGCGCCGACGAAGTTCGACATGAGCCCGAAAGACGTCGTCTGCCCGGACTGCTTCTGCATCCGGCCCTGCCGATGCCTCGACTGAGGAAGGACCGTCGATGACGATTCCACGGAAGTCCGGGGCGGCGTTCTCGCTCCCGATCCCGCTCGACGCGATGCAGACCATCCAGGAGTGCATCGAGCGCGTCTACGGAACGGGCGAGACCCGCATGTGGATGCAGGGCGACCAGATGCAGATCGTCGAGCCGGAAGACGGCTGGGGTCCGCGAAAGCGCGGACGCGGTGCCCTGCCGTCGGCATCGAACGATCAGATGCGGCTCAAGTACCTCGAGCTGCGCGACGGCAAAGCGGTTCTCACGATCGAGGACATGCAGTACACGGTCCTCGTCGTGTCCGAGATCGCCCGCCAGTGGTTCGCGAGCGTCGGCGGCGTCAACTACGTCGAGACGAAGCTCATGGTCGCCGACCACCCTGACCCCGAGTTCGTGTTCACGATGCAGCGCATCGACGGGCTGACGCCAGCCGACAAGCTCGCCGCGGCCGAGACGCGCATCGCCGAGCTTGAAGCCGAGCTCGTCCAGTACCGAAAGGAGCCGTGATGGCTCAGAAACCTCGCACTCCGGTGCATTTCCCGCGGATGAAGGTCCGCGGACGCCGGAACAGGGCGAAGCTCACTGAGCGGCGACGCTACGTCACCGTATTCCCACACGCCGCCATGACGGTCTCCGACGACAGACGCATCGCGCGCTTCGATGTCATCGCCGGATGGCGCCCGGGATGCCAGCGCATCGAGATCACGACGATCAAGGATGGATACGGCCGCGCGGTGCCCGGTATCCCTCCCCACACGGTGGTGCGACCAGCACCCCGCCCGGAGCCTCAGTACAAGGTCGAGTTCGAGATCGAGAACCGTATGAGTGCTGAGACCTGGGACATGCTCTTCGGGAGGGATCGCGATGGCGAAGGATGAGCGCCTCTACATGACGTTCCCGAACGACTTCCACCGGCACCCGAAGCTGCGCAACCAGCCAGCCGAGGTCAAGTGGGCGTTCGTGGAGATGAACGGCGAGGCGCGCATCGCAGACAACGACGGACGATTCAGCGCGGAGGACGCCGAGTTCCTGTGGTCCGCGGATATCCTCGAGGCGCTGACCGGCTCGCACCCGACACGTCCGCTGGTCGTCCGCGACGGCACCGACTACGTCATCCGCGAGTACTCGAAGCACCAGCAGACGAAGGCGGACCGTGAGGCCCGGAGCGCGGCGCGGGCTGAGGCGGGGCGCAAGGGAGGGCTTGCCAAAGCCCAAGCAAGTGCTAGCAAGAGCCAGGCCGACGATGGCAACCAGAAGCAGAGTCAGAGTCAGAGTCAGAGTCACCAGACTTCTACTCACGTTTCAGAGAGTCCGTCACGAGATACACGCGCGAGCGACGTGACGGACGCTCAATCTGAGACCTACCGAAGCACACTGGCAAGCCAGTACGGGATCGACGTGATGCGCATCCGGGCGCACATCTTCGACAGGCTCGGCATGACGATCGCTCCCGAGGACACCGTCAACGTCTCGATCTGGATTCTGAACAAGATCAAGACGCCACCGCGCGCGCCGACGAAGTACGTCCTCGCCGCCATCACCCGTTCACCGGCCGAGGTGCAGCAGTACATCCACGAAAACGGACTCGTCTGAGTCTGAGTTATCCACAGGTCACCCCCGTCCGGGCGGTGGCCTTTCTCGTTTCAGGAGGAAGTCATGCCCTCTGGGTACACCGCCGATCTTCACGACGGCAAGCCGGTCACGTTCGAACAGTTCGTCCTCAAGTGCTCCCGGGCGATGGGCGCTGCGATCATGCAGCGCGACGAGTCGCCGGACGTGGAGATCCGGGAGCGCACGCTCGACGACCACTACGTCGAGCGAGTCTCCGCATCGGCGATCGCCCTGCAGGACGCGATGCGTCGACCGCAGTCTGAGTGGGCGGAGATGCAGGACATCGCACTCACCGAGGCCGCGGCCTACCGGGAGAAGTACCTGGCCGACGTGCAGGCTATGCGAGAGCGCTACGAGGAGATGCTCGGCCAGGTGCACGACTGGACTCCGCCGACGGCGGAGCACGCGGGGCTGCAGAAGTTCATGATCGATCAGCTCACCGAGTCGATCAGCTTCGACTGCACCGGCTGGGAGCCGGCCGTACCCGAGCGCCTGTCCCCGGACCTCTACGCACAGTCGGAAATCGCACGGCTCACGAAGGCACACGCGAACTACGTGAAGTATCTCGCAGAGGAGCGCGAGCGCATCGCCGGGCAGAACGCGTGGGTGCGGGCGCTGCGCGCGTCCCTCCAACGGCCATGAAGTCTCACGACCTCGAGTTCGCCGAGTACCTCGATGCGTGCTGCGGACGCTACGCCCGCTCCCTGCCGTATAGGCGACGCCTCGAACTCGAACGCCCGCTGCCACCCCCACATCCGAACACCGAGCATCTGTACCCACGCAGGCTCGCTCCATACCCGAGGAGGAGCGCATGAGCGCCGACATCCTGTCCGACCCCACCCACCCGCACGGCACCACGGAGGGCTTCGACCGCGGATGCCGGGGGAGCCACTGCCCGGCAGATGTCTCCTGCCGTGTCGTCCATCTCCGCTACAACGGCGACTTCGCGTTCCACCGTGCGATCGACTCAGGCATGACGCCTGCCGAGTTCGTCGAGCAGGAACGCGCTCGCCCGAGTGCGCCTCGCACGCTCGGGAAGGTCGTCGGCCGCCGCCAGTACGTGCGCCGCACGCCCGGTGTCGCCTCGACCCCGTATCAGCAGTCGATCATCAACCTTCATGCGCTGCGTCTCACCGACGCGGAGATCGCAGAACGCCTCGGGAAGACCCGAGATCAAATATGCGCGACACGCCGACTGCTCAAGCTGAAAGCCAACCGGAGCCCCCGCCACATCGCGGGGGTTTCTTCGTCCTAGGAGACCGATGACACCGTCAGCAGCGACGCTCGAGCGCTCGCACACCGACCTTCTCACGCAGGCATTCGTCGCCGGCCACGACACCCGGAAGCTCAAGGGCTACGTGCAGCCGAGCGTCCCCTGGAATGGCCTCACCGTCACCGATCTGTTCTGCGGTGCGGGCGGCTCCTCGTCGGGGCTCGTCGAGGCCGGTTACCGCGTCATGATGGCCGCGAACCACTGGGATCTCGCGATCGCATCGCACCAGGTGAACCACCCGGAGACCGACCACTCTCAGGCGGACATCAGCCAGGTCGACCCGCGGTACTTCCCGACGACTGACATCCTGTGGGCGTCGCCGGAGTGCACGAACCACTCGATCGCGAAGGGCGTCAAGCGCCAGCGCGCGATGAACGAGGCGCTCTTCGAACTCGATGGCACCCGCCCGCTCGTCGACGAGGCTGCGAACCGCTCCCGCGCGACGATGTGGGACGTGCCGCGGTTCGCCGAGCACCACCAGTACAAGGCGATCGTCATCGAGAACGTCGTCGACGCCGCGAAGTGGATCATGTTCCCCGCCTGGCTGCAGGCGATGGAGCTGCTCGGCTACCGCCACCAGATCGTGTGGCTGAACTCCATGCACGCTCAGGCGGGCGGCCTGCCCGCACCGCAGTCCCGCGACCGCATGTACATCGTCTTCTGGCGCGCGGACCTCGCGACGAAGAAGCGCCCCGCTCCTGCGATCGGGAAATGGACGCGCCCCGAGGCCGTCTGCCTCGAGCACGGCCTCGTGCGCGCCGTGCAGGCGTTCAAGAAGAAGGAGCCGTGGGGACGGTACCGGGCGCAGTACCTCTACCGCTGCCCCGAGTGCTACGCGGTTGTGGAACCGGGATGGCTGCCCGCAGCGTCGATCATCGACTGGTCGATCCCTGCACCGCGCATCGGCGATCGCGAGAAGCCCCTCGCCGAGAAGACTCGTGAGCGCATCCGGCGTGGCATCGAGCGGCACTGGACGCCGCTGGTCGTGAAGGCTGCGGGGAACACGTACGACTCAGCATCAGGGAAGCCGGGGAACTACCTCCGTGTGTCGGAACTCGACGTCCCGATGCCGACCCAGTCGGGATCGGCGGAGCACGGCGTCGCCTTCCCGCCATTCCTGGCGCAGTTCAGGGAACGCCACCGCACGCAGACGCTCGATGGCACGCTGCCGACGGTCGTTGCCGATGGCGCGAACCACGCGCTCATCGTGCGGGGCGAAGGGAACACCGTGCCGGCGAAGTCCGCGGGCGAACCGCTCGGCGCGCTGACTGCCTCAGGGTCGATGTTCCTCGCTCAGCTCATCCCCGTGGAGGGTCGCGAGGGCAAGAGCGCAGCATCCGCCGCGGACCCGCTTCGCACGCAGTCGACGCGCAACAAGACGGGGCTGCTCGTGCCGTACTACAGCACAGGGACAGCTCGCACAACGTCCGACCCGCTCGGTGCTGTGACCACAGTCGACCGGGAAGCGCTGGTCGTCCCACTCCGCAACCACGGCGTCGCGAAGCCGAGTACATACCCGATCGACACCGTCAGCGCCGAGGGCAACCACCACGCGCTCGTGATGCGGAACAACAACGGCCGCGGTTCGGGAGCCGAGATGTCGACGCCGGTGCATGAGCCGCTGCGCGCGCTCACGACGGCGGGGCATCAGTCGCTGATCGAACCGATCGAGCCGATCAGCCTCGACGTCGACGACGCCGGGTTCCGCATGCTCGAACCTCACGAGATCCAGGCAGGCATGGGCTTCGCCCGCGACTACCACCTCCTCGGTTCGAAGCGCGACAAGGTCAAGCAAGCCGGCAACGCCGTCACCCCACCGGTGGCACGTGACCTCGGATTCGCGGTGGCTGAGTTCATCAACGGATCGGCGGTCGCGGCGTGAGTCCGAACGAAAGGAAATCAGGATGACCGCATTCATCGGTATCGACTGGTCGCTCACAGGATGTGGCGTCGCCGCGTACGTCGACGGCGAGTGGGATCGGTGCACGATCTCCACCAAGCCCGACGACGGCACCATCGTCGGCTACCTGGACCGGGTGCACGGTATCGCCGCGCAGATCGAAGCTTGGGCGGACCCCTCCGATGGAGACATCTGGGCGATCGAGGGGCCATCGCTCGCGGCGAAGAGCTCGGCGCTGGATCGCATGTTCGGGGGCTGGTGGCTGACCGCGAGCGACCTCACAGAGCATCACGAAGCGCCGTGGGTGTTCGCCCCCTCGTCGCTCAAGAAGCTCGCCACGGGCCGGGGGAACGCGAACAAGAGCGACGTGCTCCTCGCGACCGAACGGCGCGTGCCGGAGGCGGCCGTGTCGAACGACAACGAAGCCGACGCCGTCTGGGCGGCGATCGGCGCATCCATCCTCGAAGGTCACCCGATCATCGAGCTCCCCGCAGCCCACACCAAGGGGCTGACCCGAATCCTGAAAGGACGATCGTGACCACACCTGTGAAGCGCACCTCGCGCGACATGATCGAACTCCTCGAGGCGCACTACTCACCGCCGCCGTCGAAGCCGCCGGGGGGACGACTCATCACCGAGATCCAGGCTCCGAAGAGTCTGCGCCGGGCTGATGCGCTGTACCTGCCGATCACGACCGGTGACCGCGGCACGATCATCGGTCACGAGATCAAGGTCAGCCGGAGCGATGTGATCGCTGAGGTGCGCGACCCGCACAAGGCCGACGCCTGGATGCGTTACTGCAACCGGTGGTGGCTCGTCGTCGCGGACGCGTCGCTCATCGACGGCCTCGACATCCCCGAGAAGTGGGGCGTCATGGCGCCGCCCGTGCGCGGACGGTTCATGCAGATCATCACGAAAGCCCCGACGCTGCAGCCCGACCCGTCGATCCTCGTCGAAGCATGGGGGACCATCTTCGCCAAGACCGGCTTCGCTGACATCGCTGCCTCCGCGGAAGCGAAGATCTATCGACAGCGAGCCGAACAGCTCGCAGAGGCAAACCAGGAGCACAGCCGAGAGATCTCCCGATTGTCGGCTGCCCTCGGCGAGAACGACGGGAAGAGCGCGTACCGATCGAACCGGCTCACGGTCGCGAACGTTGTGGCAGAGCTTGACCGGCTCGGGGAGTACGGCGACGACGCGCCGAATGCGTTCCGTGGTCTCACGTGGACGCTCGACGCCGAGAAAGTCGCCCGGGCAATCCTCGCCGCGGCGGCCGTGGAGGACGACCGGCGGCCCGTCACTGACGACATCGTTGCCGCCATCGAACGCGCCAACAACGTTGCTGCTCGCCTCACCCAAGTCCTCGACGAAGTCCAGACAGAAGGAAGATCATGATCGCATGGCCCGAGTCCATGAAGGTGGGTCCGATCGGCGAGTGGCCGACGGCCCTCACCGCCAACCGGCAGCCCTCGAAGTTCAGCGCGCCGTTGTCCGACACCCTCACGCTCCTCGACCGGGAGATCTACCAGCTCGTCGAGACGCGCGCACAGCAGGAGTCGGCTGAGCTGCTCATCGCGGTCCCGCCGGGAGCGTTCCGCGCCGACGGTCGCCCGTACGCGAACGCGAAGCCCGAGCACCCGGGCGTCATCTTCTCGATCGACGCCCCGTTCGGACACCTGTCGTACCCGTGCGACACGTACCCGCAGTGGCAGGACAACCTCCGCGCGATCGCGAAGACGCTTGAGGCGCTCCGCATGGTCGAACGGTACGGCGTCTCCAAGCGCAGCGAGCAGTACCGCGGATTTCTCGCCATCGAAGCGACCGCCACACCGGCCGGATTCGCGAACCTCGACGAAGCGTGGACGTTCCTCTGCCGACTGGTCGAGAGCGAAGGCACCGTCCTCAACGTCGCGACAGCACGCGTCGTACTCCGCAACGCCCAGCGTGCGACACACCCCGACCACGGCGGCGATGCCGCGATCTTCCAGCGCGTCACTCTCGCCGAGGCGAAGCTCCGCGCCGAAGGGTGGCTGAAATGACCGAGTGCGCAGGCATCACGATCATCGTCGATGAGGGACCAGACCGCACGATCATCAACATCCCGAAGGCGGAGTCCGTGGAGATGTTCACCCGCGAGATGCCGCTCCGGATTACGCCCGCGAACCTCTTCGACGCCGTCGACGACCCGTTCTGGTCCCGACCGCCCGACCGAATCGCCGGTCTCCTGTTCCGCCCCATCGGCGACTACACCATCCGCGAGGAACCGAATCCCATGTATACCTCCGCGCCGGCCCTGTCCGAGCGCGAGCAGGCGGAGGTCGACCGGTTCGGCATCCACGCGGAGGACGAGCGCGGAGGTGTCTGGTGACCGTCCGGCGCGAAGAGCGCCTCACGGTCACCGCCCGTGATGACGACGCTGTCTCGATCCTCTCGGCCATCGGAGAGATACCGGCGGGTGCGCAGATCGTCGACATGGAAATCTCCGACCCCCACCGGAACGCGATGGGTCACAGGTACGGCCCGAACCCGGTCACGTTCACCTTCAAACGAGAGGTCACCGATGCCTGACGGCACCGAGTTCTGCATCACCAACCGCACGGACCGGATGGCGGCGCTCCACCGTGCCGACCGCCCATACCCGTGCCGCCGGCGGGGGATGACCCCGGGAGGAGAGCGCATCCCCGAGGCGCACTACGCCGAGTGCGAGAACCCCGACTGCCGGGGGTGCGTGCCCCGGTCGGCGCAGCATGGCTACCTCTGCGGTGTCTGCTATCGGCGTGTCGTTGACGCGCTCGGGCGGCTCGCGTGGCTGATCGCTCACCTCCGGTCGATCGAGAAGCCCGCGCAGGCGGTGGGGGAGCGAGTCGACACGTCCATGGAGAAGTCGATCCTCATGCCCGACCCGTGGATCGCCGCCGACGAGCTCATGGTCTCGCTCGGCGCGCGACAGATCAGGTCGACCGCGACGATCGACCAGGCGATCCAGCTCGCGCACGACGCAGTCGCGCTCGACGTCGACGAGTGGATCAGCACAGCAGAAGGCGCGACGCAGGCAGTCGTGATGTTGAAGCGCATGGCGGTCGCGTTGAAGCGCTGGCCGGACTCGGAGGCACAGTTCCGGCCCATCCCGCACCTGCAGTGCCCGTCTTGCGGATACACCCACCTGTGGCGCTCCGCACCGGACCGCGTCGGCGACGAGCTGCGCGTCGTGTGCGGGTCAGAGGGATGCGGGTACGTCGTCGCGTGGGAGACGTGGGTGAAGCAGTACGCGCCCGCGTTCGCCGCCATCGAGTCAGACATGAAGCGCCGCGAGAAGGCGGCCAAGAAGGAGAAGACGACGTGAGCTGGGGACTCGATATCGAGTACGAAGGTCGCGACCGACTCGACTGGGTGGAGATCGTCGACGGTCACACGTACAACCTGGAACCGATGTGGCGGCTCGCTGGCATCTTCAAGCAGGGGAGTCATGAGCTCGAAGGCGTCCGCGCCGACGTGCTCGCCGACCGCGCCGCACGAGGACTCATGCGCGCCGTCTCGAAGCCTGCCGAGTTCAAGGCGCTCAACCCCGCGAGTGGGTGGGGCGACTACGAAGGGTTCATCGAGATCCTGACCCGCACGGCCATCGTGTGCGCCGAGAACCGAGACGGGATCGTGCGATGGAACGGATGACGCCTCGCCGCGTGCAGCTCTCCCGCCGGCGCGGATACCGGAAGCCCGAAGGGGCGGTCGTCGTCGCACGACCGTCCCGGTGGGGAAACCCGTTCGCGGTCGGGCAAGACCGCGAGATCGTGCTGTTCCCGGACTCACGGTGGGTGCCTCCGCTCGGCGGCACCGTCACCCCGAGGGATCGACGCGAGGCTGTCGAGCTGTACCGGCTCAGCGTGCTCGGGAAGGACGGGCGCGTGGTGTTCCATAGCCCGAGCACTCCGGACGTCGCCGACATCGTCCGCGAGCTCGGCGGGAAAGACCTCGCGTGCTGGTGCCCGCTCGCCCAGCCCTGCCATGCCGACGTGCTGTTAGCGATCGCCAACGAGGAAGGCCAGACCGATGGGTGAGCGGAATCAGCACAACCGGTGGCGGTGCACTGTCGTCGGCTGCAACCCGAAGATCATCGGGCAGGCCGCCGCTGACGAGCACGCCGCGACCGGGCACCGTGTCGCGAAGTGGCCGATCCGGTCACCGCTGGGCAAGGCGAAGGCCCGGGAGCGGAACCGCACCGGCTACTACGACCAGTACAACGTCGGTGAGAAGTCCGCCGAGGCGCGTGGCATCGGCCAGCGACACCGAGGTGACGGCTTCGTCCTCACCGGCGACGACTTCTCGATCGACAACGCAGGACCATTCGGAGGATGACCATGAACGACAAGAAGAAGCTGATCGAGAGGCTGCGCGCTGTAATCGACACCGCGACCTCGGACTCCATGCTGGTCGAGAACGACCGCGTCGTCACGAACGCTGAGCACGACGCGTGTCGGGCTGAGAGGGACGAAGCCGAAGCCGTCCGCGATCTCGTCATCGCGGCTCTCACCTCTACCGACGACGAGCGGGAAGCGCTGGTCGCGATCCTCGAAGCGCCGCTCACCGAGGAGTCGCAGGGGCGTACGTTCTCGGAGATGCTCGCCGATGTGATCCTGGTGCGGTTCGGTTTCCGTCGCACCGAGGTACCGGAGCCGAGCGTCGAGGACTACCCGGATGCTGAGGGTCTGGTCGCGCTTCGGTCCAACGGATCAGAGCCGCATGGCGAACCGTCCGGCTCTCTGACGATTCCGCGCCCGCACGTCCCCTTCGGGCCGATCGGCATCCCGGAGTACAAGGCCGATGCGGACTACCTGGACCACGCCGCGAAGAGCCTTGAAGGGCACTACGAGGTCGGCGGCAGCAACGTCCGAGCCACGGTCGTCAAGCTGCTCCGCGACACGTCCACCGCTCTGCGTGCTGCTGGGGGTGTGCAGGGTCCGGTAAAACTCTCGGAAAACTCCGCGCAGGGCGAACCGTCCGACGCGCACCGCGCACTGATTGACGCCGCGGAGAGCATGACTCCGGACGAGATCCACCAGCACCCGATGGCCGCGCTCGACAAGCTCCGTGCGCTGGCTCGCGAGCTGCGTGCTGCTGGGGGTGTGCGATGAGCGACGCGCCAGTATTCACCGATCTTCGGCGTACGTTCGAGTGGACGTGCCCCGAGTGTGGGAGCGACCACTACGACGTCGGCGAGGTCGATGGTCAGATCCTCACGTGTGAAGGGTGCTCGAAGGCGGTGCTTGTGCGCTGGCCGGGGCTGTCCGCCGAGGGTGTCGTAGCCGAGGAACCGGAATGGGAGTACGGCTACGAACTGATCGAGTCGGATACTCGTGACGTGCTCACGCGAAGTGGGGCATTCGAGAGCTTCGAAGCCGCGCAGCATTGGGCGCAGAAGGCGCACAAGGATGAGTCCGACCCCGAGTACCCGCCGCTCGACGTCCTGATCGTGCGTCGTCGCAAGGCTGGCCCGTGGGTGCCGGTAGAGCAGGGCGCCGATGGCTGAGTCGAAGCCGTGCGGCGTCGGCCACATCCACGGCCGGCACGCGTGGGAGGAAGCGCCGGCGAGGTGGAGCGTGTGCGCCGGCGTGACCTTCGCCGCCCTCGACAACAACCCGGTCATCGCGGATGTCACAGGCATGACGTTCCCGTGCCAGTGCACGCGCTGCGGTCACGTCCACGACACCGGGCGCCTCACCGACTGGCACCGCTACCTCGACTGCACCGCATGGCGATGCCCGAACTGCCAGACCCTCATCGACGACCGTCCCGTGTCATGGGGCGGCTCGGCGATCCCCCTCGACAGAGACGGAAGACAGAGACGATGACCACTTTCGATGACCACGTGAACGAAGCGGAAGAGCTCGTGCGCACCTCCCAGTTCGGCTCGACATCGATGCTGCAACGCAAGCTGAAGATCGGTCTCTCCGAGGCCGGTCGAGTGATGGCGGCGCTCGAGGTCCGCGGCGTCGTCGGCCCCGCTGAGGGAGCGAGGTCGCGGGAGGTGCTCGTGCCGCCGCCCACTCCGCCGACCCTAGAAGAGATCCTCGCCTGCGCGCCGAAAAGACCAGCGGACCATGCCAACATAGCGAAGCGCCAGGCCATGATCCTCGAGTTCGCCGACGGGCATCGCGAACACAGCCCCGAGGTCGAAGTGACCCTCGACCAGTCCGGGACGTTCACCCTCAATCCGATCGTCCCGTTCCGCCGCATCCCCGAAGGAGAGAAGAATCATGCCTGACGTCCTCAGCCGGAAGAAGGTCCGCGCGCGCAAGCAACACACCTGCATGCTGTGCCATCAGCCGGCGGTCGAGCCGGGACAGGAGTATGAGCGCGCCACGCTCATCTACGATGGCCGCGTCTACGACTGGGTGAACTGCGCCGCATGCGACGCGCTCATGCCGTTCGTCGCCGAGTGGGCCAACGACGACGCCATCGGAGAGGACACGGTTGAAGAGTGGGCGACGGACGCCGGGTGGAACGCCAGCAGCACAGACCCCGCCGACCAGAACGATGAACAGAAGGCAGCCCTCGCCTTCCTCGTCCGCTACCGCAAGATGATCGTCGACCATCAGTACACGAGCGTCGCAGGCCACCCCGACGACCCAGAGTGCGCGTACCGCTCCGACGGCACCGACGCCACGTACTGCGGTGAGCCCGAGCACATGCACCTGTGGAGCGACCGATGATCGCCGGACCGCGTCGGCTCGTGTATCGGCCAAGCCCACCGAATCCGCTCTACTTGCCGTCGCTCAGCGCGATGTATGCCTTCAGCGAAGGCGTCTACCGCGGCATCCGAGAATCGACCCACAGACAGGAGAAGCGATGAGCACTCACACGCTCGAGAAGCCAGACACCGTCACCACAGATGCTGGGGACCACGACCGGTTCTCGCACTACGTCCGCAAGAACGACATCATGCTGTCGGCCTTCTCGGGGAAGCCCGTCAAGGCGCTGTGCGGGAAGACGTGGACGCCCGGACGAGACCCGGAAAAGTTCCCGGTCTGCCCCACATGCAAGGAAATCTACGAGGACAACGGGAAGCTGCTGAGCAATGACGCCTGAACCGATGCGCAAGCGCGACTTCATCTCGACCAACGAGCTTGCCGACGCGGCCGTCCGGGTCAGCGACCTCCCGAAGCTGTTCAACGTGCGCCGCTCCACGATCGACGAGTGGATCGCGAAAGACGGCATCCGCACGTTCGAGCATCCTGTCTGGGACGGCACCGGCCGGCCACCGCTCGCGGTCAGATGGGGAGACATCCCCCTGAAATCTCCCGGCACGACACGATGGCATCCGAAGGAGAACCGGAAGAACTCCTGATAGAGTCTCTATGGTTGGACTCGTCCATACCCCACACCCTCGGATCATCACTCCGAGGGTTTCGTCGTTAAGACCCCCTCCCGGCGTGCCGGTCGAGCCTTCCCAAAGGCTCCCGACTAGCTCGGTCGACGGGCGAGCGACGAATCCCGCCCCGAAGAGCCGGACACCATCGCCGGAGCGCACCACCTGGCGTGCATAGGGGCAACAACTCAACAGGCCCGAGCCAGTTCGGCTGCGGCGGGCCGATCCGGGATAGCTCAGCGGCAGAGCGACGCACTGTTAATGCGTTGGCCGCAGGTTCGAATCCTGCTCCCGGAGCTGTGGAGGTGCGGGTCTTTCGACAACTTCGGGTGCGCGGTAACCATCCCCGCCAAGGCACCCCGAGCCGGTCCAGCACCTCCCGCAACTTCCCTTCGACCACGGCGGTGCAATCATGCGCGTCATCCGCGGCATCGCCGTCGGCATCAGCTTGAGCATCCTCGCTCACATCATCTGGAAACCCGCGCCCGGCTGGGCGCTGAGCAGGGGAGACTCGTGAACACCCCCACACCCACGGTGCCGCCCGCCGCGGAGTTCCACTGCCGCGACTGCGGCACCTCATGGAGCTCCGATGCAGCCGCCGGCGAATGCGAGATCCTCGACGCCGCCGAAGCAAGGCAGGCGCGTCGCGAGAGGGGCTGACCCGTGGCATGGTCGACGTCGGACCGGAAGTCGCAACTTCCGCCGGACTGGCCGCAACTCTGCAAGTTGGTCCTCACCAGGGACCGGCACCGCTGCCAGCACATCCGTTACGACACCGAGCGCAAATGCCTGCAATACGCGAACCAGGTCGACCACAAAGACCAGTCGCGATCGTGGGATCACTCGCCGTCGAACCTGCAAGCGCTGTGCGAGCACCACCACCGCGTGAAGAGCTCCTCAGAGGGAGGGCAAGCCGCGTCGGCGCGTCGGAAGGCTGCAAAGAAGCGCCGCCACCCCGGGCTGATGCCCTAGCGCTTGCAGAAGCAATTCTCTCGGCGGGTTACCGCGTGCAATCCCATCCAGCACCCGAGGCGAGTGCCGATCAGCAGTCGCGAAAGACGCTCGATCACTTCGACGCGTCCGATGATGCAAGATCCGTCCTCGCGCCGCGGCCGGGACGGCTCGCCCACCATGCGTCGACTGTCGCTTCCGACCATCCCGCGGTCGGCCCGACGCGAACGTCGGGCTCGGGCATCTTCCCCTGAGCGGCGTAGTGCCGAATCGTGCTCGCCGCGAGGCCGAAGCGCGCTGCAACTTCGGCTGGCCCCAGGTACTGCACGGTCATACCTGCAATCATCCCATGCGCTGTAGAATCGCTCATGGTTCCTTCCCTTCGGTTGGATTCCACCGCCCCGGCTCTGTTTCACCCTCCATCGGAGGTCGAGCCGGGGCATCTTCATGTCACCAAGTCTGCAATTCACCCGGATCAGGTACATCGAACAACGCAACTTCCCACGGCTCCTGAGCCCGCGGCTCACCCCGCGGCCAGCGCACGCCGGCGAGCGGCTGCAACTTCCTGTCGTAGACAGGTGCAACCTCCCTCGGCGCAAGAAGCGGATTCACCCGCTCCGACTCCGGCACCGTTGCAAGATCCGTCACGGCTGGCACCCCGATACGTCGGCTCATGGTGCAACTACCTCTCCTGACATCGTCGTGTGCAGCGCGGGAGCGTCCCCAGAACGCTCCCGCGCGCTCCGCCACAGCACCCGAGTCGCTCCGATGCGCCATCCGCCCGTCGGCGAGACGGCCGCGACGCTGGATTCCCCAGCCAGCAATCCGCTCATCGTGCAACTCCCTGTGTTGTGTCCCCTGCGGAGACTTCGGGAACAATCTGCTCCCCGTGCACGTCCCGGCCATGACGCCGGGTGCCGCCTACGCGGACGCGCGAAACCTGCAACTAGAACACCTCACCCCACGCCGCGGACGGCGCAACTTCGACGACGGCTGGTGCTTCGTTCTCCCACTGCGCAAAGGGCGCAACATCGGGCGCCGTCGCGTTCGCGATGATCGTGTGCACCTGCTGCCGCGAGAGGCCCACTGCGCGTGCAATCGCGACCTTCGATGCTCCCTTCGACGCCGCGTCGAGAATGAGCGAGTCCCGTTCCGACGTGAGCCGACGCAGCATGTCGAGCTGGTCGAGCGCCCGTTCCGCGGAATCCTCCCAGGCGACCTGCTCCCGCTCCTCTGCGGCGCGCTCCCGCCACTGGGAGAACGTCACCCGCTCGGTGCCCCAATGCTCAATCCACCATTGCCGGAATTCAGACGTGACGATGCCGCGGACCATGTGCGCCGCGCCGTAGAACGCCGCCTGTTCCGTCGTGAGGCCGCGCGCCGTCGCCTTCGCAAGATAGGCGTTTGCGCGGGGGCTGTTCTGGAACAGGTAGGTGACGCCGCCCGTGTGGTCGTAGAAGCGTGCAAGCTCCCCGGCGACATATTCCGCCCATGCGTTGAAATCATCCCGGTATGCGCTCATCGTCGATTCCCCTTCGGTGCCCGGGGGTTTCACTTCCCGGATGCTGCAAGTAGGTGTTGTGGTCAGCGCGTGAGCGCAGCTGCAAGGGCTTCCGGCGTTGCCGAGAGCACCGCCACATAGGCCCGGTACAGCGGTTCCGTGATGTCGCCGTCGATCTGCACCGCACCGAACACGCGAGGGCTTCCCGGCAACGTCAACGTGTCGCGAGCGTGCGCCACCGCGTCCGCTTCCGAAATGCCGTCGAGCCCTGCCCGTTGATCCGCGGTCACTGCCGCAATTGCGGCGCGCAGGTCGCCCGTCGTCGTCGCATCGGTCAGTGTGTACGCAAGGCCATCGATCCACACGGCCGCAACTGCTTCGACCTCTCCGGCGCTGAATTCGTCTGTCATCGCGTAGTCGGACGCGTTCACGTGCCCGTCCCATTCCGGCCGACGGGTGAGCGTAGAACGCCTCTCCACGTCCGCGCCCTGGTGCTCGGTGAGCGTGTCGCCGTCGAGTGTCGCGCTGTGCGCCGTGAATCCGTCTTCCCAGTCGAATACTCGCATGTCATTCTTCCCTTCGATTCCCGGCCTGTTTCACCTGGCCGGATGAGTCCGCGCTCCCGTCGTGATCGGGACGCCGCCTACGCGGTGCGCGGGGTGCTGCGATCAGGTCCAGCGCTCGCGCCATCCCATCGGCGGTACGACAGGGTGCGGCTGATCGCCGACATCGTGCAAGTAGTACAGCGTCGATCCGTAGTCATCGTCGCCGTTGCTCACGTCTATCTCTTGCCCGTCGTGATCCGGCTCTGCGGAATTCCACCGCTCCGACACGTCCACCGCGTAGAACGCAGCGCCGTCGTCCACCAGGTGCCCGCACGTCGGGCAACGCAACGCCTGATAGGTCTCTCCGTCGTCGGTTACGGTCTCTTCGACCAGCTCGGGGCACTTCCCCCGGATGCTCTGCTGCAGCGCCGTCATCGCGGCCAGCATGTCGGCGGCGGTCATGTTCGTGATGTCCAGAGTGCTCATCGTTCGTTCCCTTCAATTGCCCCGGGTGCTTCACTTCCCGGGGGATGTTCAGATGTCGCGTTCGTACGTCGTGACGAACGGTGAGCCGTAGCGCGTTGCCTCTAGCGCGTCGGTGCAATCCGGCCATTCCATGCTGTCGATGTCCGCCAGTGCCGCCCGCCATTCGGGATCGGTCAGGAGGTCCGAAACCTCCCGGATCTCGGCAACGACGCCCGCCGCTCGCTCACCCATCGAGTGAGCAAGGATCAGTGCCGGGTCACGGTCTGCGATTTCTTCGGGCCATTCGATCACGGCCGCGTAGACAGGACTCGGGGCGCGCTGTGCGCGGTCGGCTTCAATCCCCGCGACGATCCACCCACGGAACACGTCTAGGAACTTGTCATTGAGTCCCGGGAACTTGGCTGCCACGTCGGCGGCGATCTCAGCGGGGGTCTTGGTCTCGCTCATCTTGCTTTCCCTTCGGTTGCCCGGGTGTCTCACTTCCCGGGTTGGTCCCGTGCTGCGGTCGTGAACCGCCGACGCCTACGCGTAGCACGGGGGCGACTTACTCGCCGTGCATCTTGGCGGTCCAGTACGCACCCCAGTGAGCGAGGTACCCAGCGCCGTTCTCGGTGTCGCCGCCGCTCTGCTCGAATGCCCCGAATTGATCCGATCCGGGGTAGCGCCGCTCCAACTCGCTTTCGATCACGTTCGACCGCTCCGCGTTGAGCTTGGTTTCCGGATCGATGTAGAACGCGCCGTCATCCGTGAGCGTCTGGTGCTCCGCGATGATCTCCGCCGTTCCCATCGTCGCAATCCGCGCGCGGTAGAGCTCGGAGAACGCGAGTGAGAGACCGAACGCCACCGCGCGCTCATCCTCGCTGCGTTCCTTGCGCCCCGGAAGCTCCGCATGCAACGTCTCGATCTCAGCCTCTCCGAGACCGTCACTCAGTACCCGATCCTGAACGGCCTTCGCGGCATCGTAGTAACCCATGGTCAGCGCTCCCCACGGATGGCAGCGATGGCCGCGGACGGGTACGTGTACGCGACGCCGAGCGCGTCGAGAGTCGCGCGCATCGTCTCCTGCATCGCGTTGAGCCTCTCGAAAGCTTCACGGCCCGTCTTGCCCACGATGCCGAACGCACGCGTTCCCGGGTAGGTAGCGCGGTTCGATCCGCCCGCCGGGATGATGTGCAGGTAGTGACCGGATGCAGACTGCTCAACGATGAGCCGGTCACCCGCGTGGATGATGCCCGCTGCTTCCGAGTAGCTCGCGAGGATCGCAGCCTGTACCGCGATGTCTGACTTCGTGATGCGCTCAGCCATGGTTCCTATCCCTGTGTGTGGTGCAACGGCGGTGTGCCTGTTGCTGTGTCTTCGGTTGGTGTCGGTGTTTCACTTCCGACATCTACGACTATACACACACTCATGTGTGTTGTCTACCCGTGCTCACACATTCCCCGCGCCACACGCCGGCCATGCACAGCCACCCATCACGCACAGCTGCACGCCAGGGACAGACACAGCCCATGTGTCCACTCAATTGACACGACAAGCACGCACGACACCGCCCAACCGTCAAGCGACCTGACACACCGGGGGCACCACCCCCCCACCCCCCTCCACCCACCGCCCGCAAGCGTTCTGCCTCTCGCGGTGCGCGCGGGTCTGGGGGGTCATGATCCGGCCCCGAACCGAGGTGATCGCATGTCCACCGACAACCGACCACTGCTCATCGTCGCCGCGACCATCGTCGACGGGGAGGCGTCGGCCTCTCAGATCGGCGTCGACGACGTTGCGATCATCACGCCACGCTCGCACGCGCAGGTTGGACGTATCATCCGAGGTGTCGTGATGACGCCGCGCTTCGCCGCTCTGCTCGAGGCGAACGACCGGGCAGCGTCGAGGGTCGCGAGCTGTGCGCGTATCGACGCGCGCAAGAGCGGCGTCGGCTGGGGATGAGCTTCCTCCGCTTCCGCGTCGCCACTCGAGCGAGCGGCGTCCGTCGTCAGGTCTGGGTGCACGTCTACGACGACCGCGAAGAGATGGCCCGAGCGCACCAGAAGCACCGCGGCCACGAATACCGTACCGAGAACGACATCGCCGGCGGCGTGGTGCACGACGGATTCCGGTGGCCGAAGCCTGACCCGACGCCTCTCGTCGTGATGCGCCTCTGGACGGGCCAGCTCACAACACGGACCGTCGCGCACGAGTCGACGCACGCCGCGGCCGCCTTCTACTTCATGGACTGCGTGCCCGGATGGGATAGCCGAGCTCGAACCTTCCTGCTCGGCAACCATGAGCCGCTCGCGTACCTCATCGGCGACCTCACCTCCGAGGTCATCGCCGCCCTGTACCGCCTCGAGCTGCTGCACTGATCTTCCCGGCGCCATCGCCGGGTTGGGTATCCCCGCATCAACCGCCCCAAGGAGGCGTCATGTCCACTCCCGCCATCGGACGCATCGTCCACTACACCCTCTCCGACAACGACGCGAAGCGCGTCAACAAGCGCCGCGACGACGCCATCCGTCGGGCGCACGAGAATCGCGAGCATCTCGAAGAGACTGGCTGGCAGACCCACTACGGGAACCGGGTCAACGCCGGCGAGGTCTACCCGATGCTCATCGTGCGCGTGTGGAACCTCGATCCCGGCACCGTCAACGGTCAGGTCTTCCTCGACGGCAACGACACGCTCTGGGTCCCGTCGGTCAGCGTCGGCGAGGGCGAGCGCACCTTCTCCTGGCCGCCGCGCGTCTGACGCGCAGTCCCGATTCGTCCAAATGGCAGGACGCCTGATTCTGGATCAGGCAATCGAGGTTCGAGTCCTTGATCGGGAGCACATCATCACCGTCCGTCGACCGTTTCGGTCGCCGGCTTCCGTTTCGGGAGAAGGAACCACCATGGCCGGCAGAGGGCAACCACCCAGCGAAAAGCGTTCGCGAGCTCGCGACAACGTCACCCGTGACGTCATCAAGTCGGACGGCAAGATCGGCGGCTTCCCGCTGCCGAGCGACGTCCTCCCGCGCGTCGAGAAGAAGGAAGCCGACCCCGACTACTGGGAAGGCGAGATCGAGCGCGAGGAATGGCACCCGCAGACCGTGCGGTGGTGGCAGAACTGGCGCGAGTCGCCCCAGGCCGCGAAGATGCTCACCGCTCCCGACTGGGACTACTTGCTCGACACGGCGCTGCTGCACCACCAGATGTGGATGAGCGGTGGCAAGAACTCCGAGCGTGCCGCCGAGATCCGTCTCCGCGTCGCCACGTTCGGCGCGACGGTCGCCGACCGGCTGCGTCTGCGCCTCGAGGTCGAGGTGCCGGAGCAGTACCCGGTGGGCAAGGCCGAGAACTCGAACGTGACGAGCATCGACGAGCGGCGCCAGCGACTCGGGGGAATGTAGGCCATGCCCCGGCGTCTGCTGACCTCGCCGGGGCACGACAGGAAGCGATCCCTCGGATGGATCGCGACGTGGTGGATCGAGACGTTCGTCGTCCACAGACGCGGCGGCGCGCAGGGCATGCCGATCCAGTACGGCGACGAGTACACCGGCTTCATCGTCGACTGCTACGCGCACGACGCCGCCGGGAAGCGCTTCTACAACTCGGCGTTCTTCTCCCGCCCGAAAGGCACGGACAAGTCCGGCCTCGCTGCCGCCCTCGTGCTCTTCGAAGCCTTCGGGCCCGCCCGGTTCGCCGGATGGGCGAAGGGCGGCGAAACCTACGAGTTCCTCGGCCGCACGTACACCTACGTCGCCGGCGAGCCGATGGGCAAGCCGGTCAAGACCCCTGTCGTCAAGATCATGGCGACGGAAGAGGGCCAGACCGGCAACGTCTTCGACAACGTCTACTACAACCTGACCGACGAGAACGCCCCGCTGTTCGCGCTCAAGGCCGTTTACGGGGTCGACGCGGGCAAGACCCGCGTGCTGATCCCTCACAACGGCGGGCAGATCACGCCGTCGACCGCCGGCGCGGCATCGAAGGACGGTGGCCTCGAGACCTTCGCGGTCTTTGACGAGACGCACCTCTATGAGACGCCGACGCTCCGCGCGATGTACGACACCGTCGTCCGCAACCTGTCCAAGCGCCGCAAGGAGGGCACGTGGTTCATCGAGACCACGACCATGTACGAGCCCGGCGCCGAGTCGGTCGCGGAGGACACGTACTTCCTCGCTGACCAGATCGAAGCCAAGAAGGCGCGTCGACCGCGTCTCCTCTTCGACCACCGGTGGGCCGACATCGAGTCGCTCGACAAGATCAAGGTGCCCGACCCCACGAAACGAGGCGGGAAGCGCCTCGAGACGGAGGCCGAGTACATCCAGCGGCTCACCGATGGGTTCTACGAGGCGTTCGGTGACGCGATCGCCTGGAACGACCCCGAGGGCATGCTCGACGACCTGTTCGACCCGCGGCGCGCCGAAGAAGACACCATCCGGTACTTCTTCAACGCGGTCGTGGCCGGCAAGAACGCGTGGATGAAGCTCGCGGACTGGTCAAAGATCGGGCTGCAGCAGTTGCTCGCCGACGCGAAAGCAGCGGGGGAGAAGCTCGGGTTTCGACCGCCCATGCGTGGCGACGAGATCGCGCTCGGATTCGACGGGTCGCTCAATTCCGACGCGACCGTGCTCATCGGCTGTCGCATCAGCGACGGGTACGTGTTTCCGATCGGTATCTGGGAGGCTCCGGACTCGAAAGAGGCGAAGCACTGGCAGGTCGACCACCAAGAGGTCGAGGCCGTTCTCGATGCGACGTTCAAGAAGTTCAAGGTCGTCGCGTTCCTCGCCGATCCGCCTCACTGGCGCGACTACGTCGACCGCTGGGAGACGAAGTACGGGCCTGACCTCGCCGTGAAGGCGACGGAGGCGAAGCCGATCACGTTCGAGACAAACCAGCACAACGTCATGGCGAAGGTCGTCGAGCGGACCGACACCGCGATCAAGTCCGGCGAGCTCCGCCACGGCAACCACAAGGTGCTCACTCGCCACGTGCTCAACGCACACCGGTGGAAGCGCACCGGCGGCGACGTTATCGGCAAGGACCGCAAGGGCTCCGCCAAGAAGATGGACGCCGCGATCGGCATGTGCCTCGCAGTCGAAGGCCGTGCGCGCTACCGGAAGCAGTTCAAACCGAAGTCCACGGCCGTGCCCAGGCGCGTCCGGTAATCACGTGAAGGGGGTGGTCGCACCGTGCTCAGCGAAACGAGTATCCCCGGCTCCGACGACTGGTGGCTGGTTCGTCTCTGCAACAAGCTCGGAGACGGCCTGCCCCGAATGGGTCGGCTCCAGTCGTACCGCGACGGCGACGCGCTTCTCCCCGAGAACGCGTTCGACGCTGGCACTCGCGAGTCCTACCGTCGGTTCCTGCGTCGCGCACGCCTCCACATCGTGGAGACGCTGCGCGACGCACGAACCGATCGGCAGGGGGTCATCGGGTTCCGCACCGGTGCCGCCGGCGACGACACCGGCGACATCGCGGCGTGGGACAACTGGACCCGCAACCGCATGGGCATCCAGTCCCGGCAGTTCTTCAACGACACCGCTGACTTCGGGCGCTCGTACATCCTGCAGATCCCGTCGCCGACGGGCATGATGTGGACGATCCGTAACGAGTGGACGACCATCTCAGAGCAGGACAGCGTCCGCCCGTGGCTCGCCGCGGCCGGCATCTCCGTCGGCTTCGACGCGATCGCCGGCGCAGAGTTCGTCACGCTCTTCCGTCCCGGCTACTACCGCATGGCATGGCGCCGCACCTCCATCCCCACGCTCCCTCAGGACGGCACCCCTTGGGCGTCCGCCGACGACTGGACTTGGCTCGGCGACGCCGTTCGCACCCCGTGGACGCCTGACGCGCTCCTGGTGCAGAACCGGACCACCGACGGATACGGCATCTACGAAAAGCACCTCGACACCGTCGACCGCATCAACGAGATCACCGTCAACGCGATCTCGCTCATCGTCATGCAGTCGTTCCGTCAGCGTGGCGTGAAGGGAAACCTCCCGTCGCACTATCCGGAAGGTCACCCGAACGCCGGGCAGGAAATCGACTACGACGAGATGTTCAAGGCTGGCCCCGCCGCCCTGTGGATGCTCCCGAACGACACCGAGATCTGGGAGTCGGCAGCGACCGATGTCACGCCGATCTACAACGCCCGCAAGGAGGAAGTGAAGACGCTGTCTTCGCTCACCCGCACCCCGCAGGACATGTTCGACGGCGATTCGCAGAACCAGTCCGCTCTCGGCGCACAGACGTCGCGCGAACCGCTCTACTACGCGGTGAAGGCAATGAACGAGCAGCTGGACATCGCACTCGGACAGGCGCAGGCGAACGACTTCGCCTTCCGAGGCGACGAGGTTCGCGCCGACGCTTCGAAGATCGAGACGATGTTCCAGAAGATCATCCCGGCCACGATGTCGGAGAAGTCGGAAGCCGCCGCAAAGTACAAGAAGGGCGGAGCGACCCAGCGCTACATCGACACCGAGGTGTTCGAGATGTCGCCGCAGGAGCAGCGCCGCGCCGCCGGCGATCGCGTGGATGAGGCGTTCACGGCCGCGCTCGCTACCCCGCTGACCACGCCCACGCGTGCGACGACCGGAGCGACAGATGGCGACTGAGCAGCAGAAGTACGAGGTGCTCGTCGACCGTTACGCGGCTGAACAGGCATCTCTCATCGAAGCGCTGCTGCGACTTCTGCTGGGCGTCTGGTTCCAATTCGGATGGTGGGGTCGACCTGACATGGTGAACGCCGCGGCCGCGGCGTCCGCCGTGCACGTCGACGCCGCCACCCGACGCGCTCGGCGCATGTCGCGGGCATTCGTGCTCCGACAGCTCGAGCTACTCGACGCCGCGCCCGTCCATCTCCCAGAAATCGAGGACGCGTACCCGCGATCCGACGCCGCGATCGTCGAGGTGTACAAGCGCCCCGCACGGCAGACGGAGCACCTGATCCGACAGCGGATCAAGCGCGAGCCCGAGACAGCGACATGGACGGTCACCGACGAAGAGTGGAAGCAGTTCGAGGAACGGCTCACCACCATCGTCAGCGACGACCTCGCCGCCGTTGCGCGCGACGAAGCCCAGAAGGTGATGCGCGCAGCGCCGAAGATCGTCGGGTATCGGCGGGTGCTCCACCCGGAGTTCTCCCAGACCGGCCCCTGTGGTCTCTGCATTGTCGCCGCTGACCGGTTCTACACCAAGGGCGAGCTCATGCCGCTTCACGGCAACTGCAAGTGCACCATCTCGCCGGTCACGAAGAACCAGGATCTCGGTCTGAAACTCAACGCCGACGACCTTGCGCGTCTCTACGCAGCAGCGGGCTCGACTTACGCAGACGACCTCAAACGGATCACCGTCGAGGTGCGCGAGAACGGCGAGCTCGGACCGATCCTCACCCGCCAGGGCGAGAACTTCCGTGACGTTGACCAGGTCAACCGCGACTCGAAGCGGAAGACGTACCGAGCATTCAAGCAGACGACGCCGGCCGACGAACGGTCGATGTGGGAAGCGATGCGCGCTACGTCTGAGCGCTCCGTGAGCATCCTCGAGGCAGCGCAGGCCGACGGTATGAACCTCGTCGACATCACCGGCAGGGGAGCGACCCCGATCCCGATCCGCGACATCGCCCAGGCGATCCGCTGGCACCAGTCGCTCATCGCACGCGCCACCGCCAACCTGGCCTGACTCAAGACCCCCTGCCCTGATTCGGGGCGGGTTTCCACCTTCCGATTCGGAGGCTCAGCAGCATGCCCGCACACACCCCCATCCGTGTCCTCGGCCCGCAGTTCGCACCGTCCTGGCACCGTCCGTGGTTCCGCTACATCGACCCCGTTCCGGGCGCAGAGGGAGCCTCGACCCCGCCCGCACCCGGTGCGCCCGTACCTGCCGCGCCCCCTGCTCCGGAAGACCTTGGGTTCCCCAAGGACACCCCGCTCGAGCAGATGACGCCCGAGCAGGTCGCCGCGTACTGGAAGAACCAGTCGAAGGTGCAGCAGCGGATCGCCGAGGACGAGAAGAAGAAGACGAGGGCGTACGAGGCGTTCGGCTCCGTCGAAGACCTGCAGAACGCGGCGAACGCCGCAGAACAGTCTCGACAAGCCGCGCTCAGTGAGGCTGACCGCACTCTCGAGCAGGCGAAGGCGGCCGCGAGGGCGGAAGGCATCGCCGAGGGTGGCGCGCGCCACCTCGCACCGGCAATCACCGGCTGGCTGGTCGCACACGTCAAGGGTGCGGAGGAGTCCCTCGAAGACGCAACGGCCCGCGTGGCCGGTGCGATCGAGTTCGCCGATCTGACGAAGTTCGTCGGCGAGAACGGAGATCTGGACGCCGCAAAGGTTCAGACGTTCGCAAAGTCCATCGGTTCGGCGGACAGCGGCGCAGCCCCGGAGAGCTACCCGCTCTTCGAGGCAATGCAACGGCAGAGCACGCCTGCGCCTGGTGGGACCGGTTCGGTCGCCGCCATCGAAGCGGCCGCCTACAAGCAGATGACCACCCCCTAACGAAAGGCATTCGAATGTCTGACTTCCAGACCACGAAGAGCTCGGTGGGTCGAGTACTGGACACCCGTTGGCGCACCGGCAAGCACGGTGAAGACGGCGCGCGTCCTGGACAGCTCGACCCCACCGCGTTCACGGCAGGCACCCACTACAACCTCCCCGGGAAGCCCGCCAACAACACCATCCCGTCCGGCACGGCCGTCCAGAAGCTCGCGAGCGGACTCTACGGCCCGCTCGTCGCTGACGGCGTCCTCGCCGGCTACGTGAATGACGACTACGGCGTGGAGCTCGGGGCGACCCCGGCGACGGCCAAGCCGACGTTCGCGCTCCTGATTCACGGTGTCATCAACCCCGACTTCCTGCCCATCGCGGCGCAGAAGGCTCTCGTCGCGGTGGCTGGAACCTCCGGTCTCTTCACCTACACCACCAACTAAGGAGGGGCATCATGCCGTTCACCAAGAACTTCCGAACCCCCGCCCAGCTCAGTGGTGTCGCGCGCGCCGCGTTCCGAGCCGAACTGGAGAAGCACGTCACGAACGGTCTTCTCCCGCTGAAGGTCAACTTCGCTCTGACGTTCGACTTCGGCGTCGGGCAGTCCGCACTGCCGCCGGCCGCACGGTACCGCTCGTTCAACACCGAGTCCGACGTGAACGTCACGTCGACGAGCGAGCGCCGTCAGGGCAAGCTCCCTCCGATCTCGATCCGCCTCCACGTCGATGAGTTCCAGCAGCTCGAGATGATGGGGCAGACCGACGCGATCGGCGCGGAGTTCGAGCGCTACGCCACGCTCAACGCGCAGTCCATCGCGGCTCGCGTCGTGCTGGCGCAGGCGCAGGCCATCACCGACGGTGCCGTGACCATCACCGACCGCGGCATGTCGTTCGCGGTCGACTTCGCTCGCAACGCCGCCAACACGGCGAACGCAGCGACCGCATGGTCGACGGTCGCCACGGCGAAGCCGCTGACCGACCTCGAGGCGCTGCGCGCGGCCATCAACCGCTCGCTGGACCGGATCATCATCTCCCAGCAGGCGATGACCTACCTGCAGACGAACGTCGACCTCATCAAGATCGCGCTGCAGCGCGGCACGGACCTCCCCTCGCGGATCTCCGTCGAGGACGTTCGGTCTGTGTTCCGCGACTACGGCCTCGGCGAGATCGAGATCAACACGGACAAGGTCATCAACAACGCGGGAGCGGAGATTCCGCTCTTCGCCGCCGACAAGGTCGTCATCATCTCGGGCGGCGCCGTCGGGCGTACCGACCTCGGTGTGACTGCCGAGTCCACCCGCGGCGACGTCGGAATCAGCCGCTCGGAGGCGCCGGGCGTCTTCGCGGGCGCGATGGAATCGG
This sequence comes from Microbacterium sp. H6, assembly GCF_003314775.1. Lineage (NCBI taxonomy): Bacteria > Bacillati > Actinomycetota > Actinomycetes > Micrococcales > Microbacteriaceae > Microbacterium > Microbacterium sp. H6. The sequence goes on from NZ_QOAY01000068.1 coordinate 44,203, forward strand.
ACGACCCGTCCGGCTACAACGTGCTCGCCTCCGCGATCGTGCTGCCCGTCGTCACCTCGGCGAACAACACGGCCGTCCTGGACGCGTTCTGATCCATCCGCACCGTGGGGCGGCATCCATCGGGTGTCGCCTCACCTGCATGCAGAAAGTAGGTCTGCCATGGGCAACAGCAAGAAGCAGTATCTGACCGGAACCGTCCACCGTCTCCACGAGGGCGTCCTCGAGTCGCTCTACGCCGGCGACGAGGCGCCCGACTGGGTGACGAACCCCAAGGTTCTCTCCGAGGCGCAGCCCGGAGAGCCCGCGTCGCTCGAAGCGACGGAGCCTGGCGGTCAGACGCAGCCGGCCGGCGACCCCGGGATGAGCTCTGACGAAGAGGTTGACGACCTCACCGGGCTCGACGGCAAGGCGCTCAAGAAGATCGCGGGCGAGCTCGGTCTCAAGCAGACCGGATCGAAGCCGGTGCTCACCGCGGCCATCCGTGCGAAGCGCGCCGAGGCAACCCCCGCTCCTGCCGCTGAGGACGCGGAGCGGACTGCGCTCATCGAACAGCTCAAGGCGAAGGGCATCGAGGTGGACGAGAGCCTCACCGAAGCCGAGCTGCAGGCACTCGCCGAAGAGGAGTGACTCATGGCAACGCTTCCTGACGTCCACGTGGATGAGATCCCGAAGCACTACTCGGGGGACACCTCCGAGTTCACTGGCGACTTCCTGCAAGGGAAGCTCAATGAGGTCGTTGACCAGATCAACGTCCGCTGGGGGACCATCGTCGAATCGCGTCTGGCGTCAGGAGCGTTGCCCACTCGTCTCTACAACGCCGTCGTGGTTCGTGCCGCGAGCCGCGTCCTCAACAACGAGGACGGTTTCTCCGAGGAACACGAGGGCCAGTACGGGTACAAGGTGAGCGCGCTCGTCGCCTCCGGCTACCTGTGGTTCACCGACATCGACGAGAAGGATCTGACCGGCGTCGTGGCCCCCAAGGGGCACAGTGGCCCGATCGGGACCGCCATCGTCGGCCGGCACTACGGAATCCGCTGATGTCTCTACTCCGGCGGAAGGCTCCACACACCGTACAGGTACAGAAGCGCGAGACGATCCTGAACGACTCGGGCATCCGCGTCGACCGGAACGTGGGTGCACCCATCGCCGTCCGTTGCATGGTCGAGCCAGTCCGCGACTGGTCATCGTCCGAAGAGGTCGAGTCTCTCGGTCTGCAGGTCGTCGACCTCGCCATCGTCCGGGCGGCGAAGTGGCCCGGCGACATCAAGTCGCACGTCATCTACGCCGGCGCGCTCTTCGAGACCGTCGGAGCGCCGCAGCACCACTCAGTCTCACGGCGCACCGGGCACTACCGAGTCACGATCAAGTGGCTCCGCGATCTGTAGGAGGCGCGCATGTCGTACGTCGATCCACGCGCCGGCTCTATGGCCGCACAGATCGCCGGGCAAAGCTCACAGATGGACATGGTCGCGAGCCGAGGCGTCCGCGCCGTTCAGAACGTCGCCGCGGGGCACCGGCTGACCGGAGCGTACATCTCGAAGGTCTTCGCAGCCACGGTCCCGTCGGTTGTCCCGTCGAAGGTCGGGCCCGTCGACGACCGCCTGATCGTCGCGGACGACGAGGCGGCCGTCTCGATCGAGTACGGGCACATCGTCCGGTTCAAGAACGCCCGGAGGGTGCGCTTCGTGCCCGGTCAGCACATCATGGCGAAAGCGTTGAAGGTGATGGGCTGATGGGCCTTCTCCTCCACAACGACAAGCTCTTTCAGACGCTGATCCGGGAGATCGCTCCGGTTCGAGCGAGAGTCGCCGCCGACCTCGACATCGGCTCATTCGCCGAGCTTCCGTTCGTCACGCACTTCTCGCTCCCGTCCCAGGACAGCAACGGCCGTGGCCTCTGGACTGTCGTCCTGAACGTGAGCATCTTCGATGATCCGTCCACCGCATTCGAGCTCGTCGACGAGGTCTACACCGGCATCCAGCGATGGGACGAGTTGCCCACCGCGGGTGTCGTTCCCGGCGTCGGCGGCGTCGAAGCGATCGAGAACGAGATTTCTGCATTCTCCCGGGTCGGCGGGGAAGCGCAGATGGAAAACAAGTCCGCGATCCAGTTCTCAGGGTCGTGGCAACTCGCCGTCCGCAAGTTCTAGTCCTTCTGCGCCCCTCGGGGCGGGTCTGCAACCCAACACCCAGGAGGAACCGTGTCTGTCGACGCAACCAAACTCGTGATCCCGGGGCACGGCACCGTGTTCCACGCCCCGGTCAACACCCCGCCGCCCGCGAGCCCGCTCGCGGCATTCAACCTGCAGGCCGACGGCCCGGCCCCGTGGAAGAACCTCGGGCACACGTCCAAGCAGAACACCATCGCCTTCACGAAGGAAGGCGGTGAGAAGGAGTCGATCGACACCTTCCTCGCGGACGCCGTGCGCACGACCACCAGCTCCGTCACGTGGGGTCTGACGGTCGCGGCGCTGCAGTTCGACGAGGCGACTCTCGACCTCGCCTTCAACGGTGAGTTCGACGAGGCGACCGGCGGCTACACCGTCGCAACGCCAGCTCCGCTGTCCACTGCTCTCTTCCTCTACTTCCAGGACACGACCGGCTCGGTCGGCTTCTGGATTCCGAACACGGAGGTGTCGCTCGGCGACGCACCGTCCGTCGACACCGCCCAGTTCCTCGAGCTGCCGCTGTCGGTCGCCATCCTCTCGGCCGCGAACTCCGCGATCCCCGCGGTCTCCGGTCGTGCCGGCGTGTTCCAGATCTTCAAGACCGGGCTCGTGGCTCCCACGCCGTAAGCCCCCAAGCCGTCCCCCTGGGTGCAGTGCCGCAGACCCGCCCAGGGGGACGTTCCCTCATCGGTCTGCAACGCATGAAAGAGGTCTGCCATGACTACCACTCCCGCCAAGCCCCAGGACCGCAAGGCACCCGCCCGGTCGAAGGCACCGAAGCCGTCCGAGGTGCTCGACGCCGAGCAGGAGGCCGCAGAGCTCCGGGCGGAGCTGCTCGGCGACATGCCCGCACTCCGCGCGCCGCACCGGTTCCGACTCGGGCACAAGAACGACTTCGAGAACCTCACCCTCGATGCGGCCAAGTCCGGAGCCTTCGACGGCAACGGCGACGGCGACGGCATGCTCGAGTTCGATACCTCGAAGCCCGAGGACATCGAGCGGTTCCAGAAGTTCAAGGCGTTCGTCGTGTCGATCGACACGTGGGCCGAGTCCATCGCGGAGGACAAGGAAGCCTACGCCGAGTGGGCCGAAGGCAAGACCGAAGAGCACTTCATGGCGCTCTTCATCTACTACCGCGACGAACTGGGAAAATCGCGCAGCTCTGCGAGCTGATCGACGAGCTCGACACTCAAGGGGCGCTGCGCGCGGACCTGGCCCAGTTCTACAACGGGCTGAACATCGACGACGTCTGGGCAGGCAAGGTCGACGCCCGGCACGTCATCTACCTGGCTGAGCACCTCGTACTCAACCCGCACTCGCGCGTGTTCGCGATCCGAGGCGGCTCGCCAGAACTCCAGGGGTGGGACGCCGCGACCGTCGTCGCCGTCCGCACCCACAACCTCATTGCGTCGCTCGTCCAAGGGCTCTCCGGCGAGAAAGACCCGGCGATGTTCATCGACTGGCCCGGGCGCGACGCCGAAAAAGAGCTGACCTTCGAACCGAAGACCATCGCGGAACTTCTGGCCGGGGCGCTCGACAACTTCATGAACGAGTAGGGGTGACGCGGATGGCTGGTATCAACCCCGGGCGCAACGCAGGCCGCCTGTCCATCCGCGTCATCCCCAACACCAACGACTTCCGGCGCGATCTCAAGCGCCGTCTCGACATGATCGAGAAGACGACGAGCATGACGGTGAAGGTGACCCGTGCGCGTCTCGACAGCAACCGGATCAAGGAAGACATCCGTCGGCAGCTCGGCTCGCTCAAGGAGCTCGACGGCGCTGTGCGCGTGCGAGTGCGCCCCGACGTCGACGGCATGAAGGACATCGTCGCGCCCGTGCGCCTGACGATGGACAAGCTCACGGTCGAGCGACTCCGCAAGAACATCGACCGTCAGCTCCGCGACATCGAGGTCTCGATGACGCCGACGATCGAGGACCGCCGCCTGCGTCAGCAGCTCGACAAGCTCGGCGCCGAGTTCCACGACATCTCCGGTCGCCTCGCGCGCGACATCCTGTCCCCGGAAGACGCCGAGAAGCTCCGTCACCGTCTCAACGACATCAAGGACCACATCGACCACGTCGCCCGGAACAGGGAAGCGCGCATCGATGCGAACCCGTTCACGGCATGGGCCGCGGCCCGTCTCGCATGGCTCACACGCCCGCGGACCGTCGAGATCGTCGCGAAGGTGTCGAAGACCTCAGTCATCGCCGCTCTGACGACCCTGTCCGCGCTCTCGGGCGCACGTCTGTCGTGGAAGTGGATCGACGACCTCGCCACCTCGATGAAGAACCTCGACAAGAGCCTCCCGGCGATCGTCGGCTGGACAACCAGCATCACCTCGCTCGTCGGATCGATCTTCGCGGCCACCAGTGGGCTTGTCGGCATCGGCCAGGGGCTGTTCTCGATCCTCCCGGCGTTCCTCGTCATCCCCGGCCTCATCCTCAACGGGATCGGCTCGCTGACCGCGCTGATCGTTGCACTCCGCAACGCCAAGACCGAGCTCGGATCGCTGTCCGATGACATGTCCGAGCTCGGCAACATCATCAACGACGCGTTCTGGACCCAGGCTCGGCAGCCGATTCTCGACCTGGTCAACGGACTCATGCCACAGCTCCGGAACTCTTTCCACGAGCTGTCTACGGGTATTGGCCAGTTCACCGGCGAGCTCGCGAAGGCATTCGGCGAGGAACTCGGAGGGGGAGGACTCGAGGAGATCTTCGCAGGCATCGCCGAAGGCTGGCGCATCCTCTCCACCGGCGCCCCTGCGTTCGCCGGCGCGATGACCTCGCTCTCGCAGGTCGCAGCGAAGTACACGCCCCGCCTCGCCCAGTGGTTCGTGCGGCAGGCCAACACCTTCGACAACTGGCTCGAAGCGGTCTCCTCTGACGGTCGACTCGACGGCTGGATGGAGACCTCCATCAAGTCGATGTACGACCTCTGGGATGCGACTACCGGCGTCGCCGGCGTGTTCAAAGGTCTCTGGCGCGCGGCCGACAGCGCGGGATCGAAGGGTCTCGCGGGCTTCGCCGACATGATGCAGGAGTGGGACCGTGTCGTCAACGGCGCGGACTTCCAGCGCGGACTCACCGCCATCTTCCGCGGGTCAAGCGCCGCAATGGGAGCGTTCGGCGACGCGATCCGCGCCGTCGGCCGCATGGTTCTCGGACTCGACACCTCTATCGAGAAGTTCATCGGGTCCGCGGGCAAGTTCCTCGGCGGGCTCATCGAAGGCGCTGCGAACGCGCTCAACCGGCCGACCGTCGACAAGGGGCTGCTCGACCTGTCGAGCGGACTCGTGCGCGCGCTCGAAGGCATCCTGCCGCACCTGCCCGCGATCGCGAGCACGTTCGGGAGCTTCCTCGGGCTGCTCGGTGACCTCGCTGGCACCCTTCTGCCCACGGCAGCAGGCGTGCTCGCAGAGCTCATGCCCGCGGTTGATGGCCTGATCTCTTCGATCCGGGACTCCGGCATCCTGCAGACGCTCGGTGACGCGGTCACTGACATCGCTGAGCAGCTCGGTCCCGCACTTGACGACTTCGTCGCCGCCGTCGGGCCCGTACTCATCGACGCGCTCTCGGAACTCGCAGTCGCACTCGTCGACATCGCGCCGATCCTCGCAGACCTCATCACAGCGCTGGGGGAGTGGATCGGGGCTCTCGGAGACTGGGCGAAGTCCAACGGCGACTTCTTCGACGCCGTCCGCGAGTTCATGGGCTGGGACATGAGCAGCTCGGGTGCCTTCAAGGAACTCGGGAAGCTCGGCCAGTTCAAACCCAAGGACGACGGCAACCCGTGGACCGTCGAGGTGTCGTTCGACTTCGAACGGTACTGGAACGACAACCGCATGACCGTCGCGGAGAAGGCGCGTGGGATCGCGAAGGTCTTCATGGATGAGTACCAGCGCGTACTCGCCACCGAGGGTCAGGGCGCCGCCGACGCGCTCGTCGAGAACTTCCGAAACATCGAAGGCATCCCGCCAGAGGTGATCGCGAAGATCAACGAGAGTCTCAAGCAGGGCTTCGCCCTCCCCGACCTCATGCCCGTCGAGCAGAGCTACCTCGACGACGTCGTCAACAAGGTCAAGGAAGCGTACAAGAGCGGAGGCGCCGAAGGTGCCGCGGCGATGTGGAACGAAGTCACAGGCTTCAACCTCGCGCCCGGCAACACCGACAACATGCGGCGCTGGGCAGAGAACATCCTCGCCGACGCCAACATCAAGATCCCCAACCCGAAGTTCGACCCCAACGCCGCCGACGTGGTGGCGGAGGAAGCGACCCGCATCGCCGACCGCATCAAGAAGTCATTCTCGAGCGGGAACAAGAACAAGGCATGGATGAGCGAGTTCTGGTCTGTCGACGTGCAGACCCGGAACGAGATCATGTCGCAGCTCGGCGACCTGGCAGACGACGCCCGCAAGGCGCTCGACATCAACCGCGCCGACCGTGGAAGCGGCGCAGGCGGCGGATTCTCTCGTCAGCTCGCCCAGGGCATCACCGAAGGGCTTCCCGAGCTCGACCGCTCGATGATGTCGATGAAGGACAGTATCCAACGCGGCATGTCCGGTTCTGAGACATGGCTCACCGCCAACGGCACTGCGATCATGGGCGGGCTCAAGGCCGGAATCGACGGGGTCACACCGGTCATTTCGGCCGATATGGCGAATCTCGGTGGTGTGCTCAGAGCTGCCATGGCCTCCGCTGGGTCGTGGCTGCAGTCAACGGGTGCGGCCACGATGGGTGGCATGCAGTCCGGCGCGGCATCCGGCCGTGGGGGAGTGGTCAGCGCCTTCACCGGCCTGCAGCCTCTCATTGGATCGGTACTGGCGGGAGCCGGCGGATGGTTCTACGGGGTTGGCGCCGCCATGATGTGGGGCATCGCACGCGGTGTCCTCAACAACAGCGGTGCCGTCTCTAGGTCTGCCGAGAACGCCGTGAGGAACGCAGTATCGGCTGCGCAGCGCGCCGGCGAAATCCACTCGCCATCACGCCTGACGGCCCGCACCATTGGTGCGCCGCTCGCGCAGGGGATCGCAGTAGGAATCGATCGAGAATCCGCAGGCATCCGCCGGTCAATGGTGAACGCCATTGACTTCTCGAATGTCAGCGGATCGGCCCCCGCGGGCTCGGCGTCGGGGCAGGGCGGACAGCCCTCGAACGGGCCAAGCCTGACCATCATCAACCCGGTGGTCCGCGACCTCAAACAAGAGGCGTGGGAAGCCGCCCAACTGCTGGGAGTTCTCGCATGATCCGAGTCAACGGCACCCCGCTGAACAACCCAGCGCTCGGCTGGGTGTTCAGGCCGGCCTCGGTTCCGTACTCCGCGCTTGAACCGCTCACGGATGACCTCAGGGTGGCAGGACGCGACGGCCTCGTCGCGACGCCTGCCACCCTGAGCGCACCCGTGTGGCCGTTGACCGTGAACACCGCGCCAGGTGCATGGGAGTCGCTTCTCGCGCTCTTCTCCGCTCGGGATCTGGTACTCACGGACGACACCCGTCCAGGGCTCAGCACGCGCGCCCGCCTGAAAGGAGCCAGCCCAGATCGCGTCTTCACGCGGAACGAGTGGGTAGACGTCACGTTCTTGGTCGAACTGCTCGACGTCTACTGGCGCCCAACGGCGGACACGACCGCTCCGGTCGATCTCACCGCCGCATCGGTAACACTCGAGCTCTTCGCGGGGATCAGCGGGGTCGTCTCCGATTCCATGATCCGACTGAAAGGCGCCGCGACGGGGACACGGGTCACAGATGCCTCTGGCGCATGGCTCACCCTCCCGAACGCCGCGAGCACCGAGTATGTGCGATTCGAGTCCAAGACGGGAAAGTGCTTCCTCACTACGACGGATACGTGGAGCGGCGGCACCGAGATCTCAGGTCTTGTCGACTTCGGCGGCCCACGCGGGCACTTCGAGATCACCCCGGTGCTCGGCACGGCCGACCCGTCGACCCGAATCGCGAAGCTCACGATCACCTCAGCGACCCGCGCTGGGGCCGTCCTCGCTGTTCGAGGCAGGTCGTCTCGCATCTTCTGACCTCGAGAGGGAAGCCATGTTCGACATCCGCCTGAGGAAGTACAGCCCTGCGGGAGTCAAAGGCGGTGTGCTCCAAACACTCGCTATCGACGCCACGGACGCTGAATCTGCCACGGCAGCACTGACGTTCTCAACGAGCTCTCGTATCGCGGAACGTCTCGAGGCCCCTTTCGTCGTTGGCCTCGAGTACACCACTGGTGCCTCATGGTCACGCCCGCGCAACGACCTCTACATCGTGCTCGAAGATGCCGAGAACGCCTCCGACCAGACAGACGTGATGCAGTTCACAGCACAGTCGTACGTTGGGTGGCTGCTGTCGCAGGGAATCCACTGGTGGAACTGGGACTCGAAAGACGGCCGGACGCGCTTCTACGACATGACGCCAGGCAAGCTGGTTCGTCAGTTCCTCTATGAAGCGCAGGTCGACGTCACAGGCATCCGGCGCGGGTGGGCGCCCATGCTCACGACCGACGTCACCGATGCCAAGGATTCCCTCGGCCAGCCGTGGCTGCCCACAGACCAGATCAAGATGTCGCTCGATCTCTGGCGGCCCTACTCTGCCTTCTTCCAAACATGGAGCGATCAGGGGCACTTCGAGTGGTGGGCGGAAGGGACGAAGCTGCGGCTGGCGCGAGTGGGGTCAGGCGTGGATCGGACCGCGTCCCTGGCACTTGGAGGCCCGGGCTTCAAGGCCGCGCCGGCAAAGACCAACTTCGGCGGCACATTCACTCGAATCGTTCTCATCCCCGACGGCACGATCGCGCTGGGCGCGGACAACGTAGATGCCGACTCTCGTTTCGGGGCGTTGGAGACGTCCATGACGCTCTCCGGCGTATCGGACAGCGATACCGCGCTGCGCCAGGCACAGCCCGTGATGCAGGAGAACCGGGCGAAGAAGGTCGAGCTGTCGTACGACTGGAGCCCCGGGAACGGCCGTCCCATCCCGTGGCAAGACTTCACAATCGGCGACACGGTCACGGCGCGAAGGAAGACGGCGAAGCAGCCGCAACGCGTCATCGGCATCCAGGTCTCCAAGCGAGAGAACACCGTCGACGCGCGAGCGATCGTCGGCTCGAAGCTCGTCGGGCTGCAGACGAAATTGGCCAAGCGCGTTGGTTCAGTCGCACAGGGAACGATCATCGGCGGGTCTGGATCGGCTCTGCCATCGAACCCGGGCGTCGCGCCATCTGCGCCAGCCCAGCCGGATGCTGTACGCGCAGAGGCGAACGTGGGCTCCTGGCGAGAGGATGGCACAGCCGTCGCAGCCGTGCGCGTCGCTTGGAACGCGGTCACCACGAGCGCGGACGGCACAGCCATCGATGTCGACCTGTACGAGATCGCATCCCGGTCGGGGGCAGGCGAGCTCCAGACCGATACATTCACCCAGTCGCTGAGCGCCACGGTCGAGACTTGGACGCCGGGCGTCCCTCGCTACGTAGCGGTCCGAGCTCGTTCGGTTGCCGGCATCTGGTCGGCGTTCTCCGAGGAGATCGGCGTGACACCGGCGACTCCGTCAAGCATCGTTCCGACCCGACCGGAGGGACTCCACGTTCTGACGAACGTCGGGAGCTTCCAAGTCGACGGCTCCGCCATCGCCGCAGTCGCAGTCGAGTGGGAGCCGGTCACGCGCTCGGTCGATGACACGCTCATCGAGGTTGGCGAGTACGAACTTCGGTACGGGCTCAACTCGCAACGGGTGACCGAGCCCAGGGCAAGCTTCACCGTTCCCTCGGGGCGAACGATAGAGGTCACTGTCCGAGCTCTCACGACTCTTGGCGTGTGGGGTGATCCCTCCGCGACTCTCGAGGTCACTGGGGCTGTGCCCGCTGCTTCCCTCGCCGCGCCCTCGGTGCCGATCCTCACCACGGGGGTCAGCACGGTGTCCGGGGTTTGGGACGGGAAAATCGGCGACAGCACGCCCCCTGCGGGTTTCGGGCATGTCCGCATGGAGACCGCGTCCGAGCTCGACGGGCCGTGGTCACCGGTCGGTACCCCGTTGGTGACCGCCGGAGGTGCGGTCATCCGTTCCACGATGGGCGCGACCGTTCACGTCCGGCTCACGTCGTACGACACCCTGGGTCGCGTCGGTGCGACGTCGCCGGTCGCATCGATCGTCGCCGAGGGCGTCGACGGGGACAACATCGTCGCGGGCACGATCGAGGTCAACCATGTGTCGCCGGCGTTCGGCAATGATCTGCAGATCTCGGCGAACAGCTCGGTGCAGATCATCGTCGGCCGGCAGGACGAGCAGGCGTCGTCGCTGGCGACGCTGGAAGACGGCGTCGAAGGGGCAC
>NZ_QOAY01000256.1:0-4046 GCF_003314775.1 Microbacterium sp. H6
TCCTCCCTGGAACTTCCCGGTGGCGATCCCCGCCGGCGGTGTGCTCGCGGGCCTGGCCTCGGGTTCGGCCGTGATCATCAAGCCGGCCAAGCTCACCCAGCGCTGCGGTGCGGTGATGGTGGAGGCGCTGTGGGCCGCCGGTGTGCCGCGCGACCTGCTCGCGCTCGTCGATCTGGCTTCCCGCGACCTGGGCACGCGCCTCGTCGCCGGCCCCGCGGTGGACCGTGTGATCCTCACCGGGGCGTACGAGACGGCGCAGCTGTTCCGCTCGTTCCGCTCCGACCTGCCGCTGCTCGCCGAGACCAGCGGGAAGAACGCGATCATCGTCACCCCCTCAGCCGACCTCGATCTCGCGGCCGCCGACGTGGCCCGCAGCGCGTTCGGCCACGCAGGGCAGAAGTGCTCCGCCGCGTCGCTCGCGATCCTCGTCGGATCCGTCGCCGACTCGAAGCGGTTCGAGCGTCAGCTGGTGGATGCGGTGACCTCGATGCGCGTCGGCCTGCCCGACGACCCGGCCACGCAGATGGGTCCGATCATCGAGCCCGCGAACGGCAAGCTGCTCACCGCGCTCACGAAGCTCGAGAAGGGCGAGCGCTGGCTGGTCGAGCCGCGCAAGCTCGACGACGAGGGCAAGCAGTGGACGCCCGGGGTGAAGACCGGTGTGCGCGAGGGATCGTACTTCCACCTGACCGAGTTCTTCGGGCCGGTGCTCGGCATCATGCACGCCAAGGATCTGGACGAGGCGCTGCGCCTGCAGAACGCGGTCGACTACGGTCTCACGGCCGGCATCCACTCGCTCGACTCCGACGAGGTCGCCACCTGGCTCGACCGTGTCGAGGCCGGCAACCTCTACGTGAACCGCGGCATCACCGGGGCGATCGTGCAGCGTCAGCCGTTCGGCGGCTGGAAGCGCTCGGCGGTCGGCGCCGGAGCCAAGGCCGGTGGCCCGAACTACCTCTTCGGTCTCGGCGAGTGGGCTCCTGCGGAGCTTCCGGCCGCGGCGCCGGGTGCGGCCGTCGTCCCCGTCGTGCGGGCACTGCTGGAGGCGGCGTCCTCCGAGGTGGACGCGACCGAGGCCGAGTGGCTGCAGCGTGCTGCCGCATCCGACGAGCATGCCTGGATCGACGAGTTCGGCGCCGTGAGCGACAAGTCCGGCCTCGGGGTCGAGCGCAACCTGTTCCGCTACCGTCCCGTCGCCGTCGACGTGCGCATCGCCGACGACGCTCCTCTGGTGGATGGCCTCCGTGTGCTCGCGGCCGCCCTGCGCAGCGGCAGCCCGTTCACGGTGTCGGCTCCCGCTCTGCCCTCTCGCGTCGAGAAGGCCCTGCGCGCGCACGGCGTGACCGTCAAGCACGAATCGGACGCGGCGTGGACCAAGCGCTACGCCAAGGCCGCGAACTCGTGGCACCGCGTGCGTCTGGTCGGCGGCGACGCCGCGGCGTTGCACGAGGCGCTCGACGGAAGCCCGGATGTGGCGGTCTGGTCGCACGCCGTGACCGGGGCGGGACGGGTCGAGATGCTTCCGTTCCTGCACGAGCAGGCCGTATCGATCACGAACCACCGCTTCGGCAACCCCACCACCCTGGCCGACGGCGTGATCTGACCTGACCCTTCGCCGAGACCCATCGGCCACAACGAAACCCACCGTCGCTGACGTCTGCGACGGTGGGTTTCGGCGTGCGGGATGGGTCTCGGCGTCAGGGGAGGAGGCTAACCCCGCAGCGCCTCGCGGAGCTTGACGCGGGAGCCCATGCGCAGGAGCGAGTTCTCGTAGATCTTCGCGCCGATGACGATCGCGGCCACGCAGCTGGCGAGCAGGATCACGAGGCTCAGCAGCGGCTCCCACCACTGCGCCTCTCCCACGAACAGGCGCATCGGCATTCCGACCGGGGCGGAGAACGGCACGTACGACATGATCGTCAGCACCAGCGGGTTGTCGTTGAAGACGATGACCAGGATGTACGGCGCCATGATGAGCATCGTGATCGGTGTCGTGGTGGACCCGATGTCCTCCTGGCGAGAAACCATCGACGCCGCGGCCGCGAACATCGCCGCCAGCAGGATGAAGCCGAACAGGAAGAAGATCGCGAACCAGATGATGGGCGCCCCCAGCGTCGTGAGCACCTCCCGTTGACCGGTGACGATCAGACCGATGGTGGCGACCGCCGCCAGGGCGAGGATCTGCCCCATCGCGAGCACGGTGTTGCCGATCACCTTGCCGGCGAGGAGCGTGCGGGCCGGGATCGCCGAGAGCAGCACCTCGACCACGCGGGTCTGCTTCTCCTCCACGACGCTCTGTGCGATCGTGCCGCCGAACGTCGCCGCAGCCATCATGAAGACGAGCCCGAACGCGATCGCGATGAAGTAGCGCAGCAGCGGGTTGGTGGTCGCCGGCTCGAGGCTGACGATTTCGGGAGCGATCGACAGGGCCGAGACGATCTCGCCCGGGGGATCCTGCATCGCGATGATCGTGTATCCCGACGGTCCGTCGCCTTCGATCACCGCGGCATCGACCTTGTCATCGCGCACGAGCTGTTCGGCTGCGGCCCGGTCGGCGACCGTGGTGACCTCGACGTTCGGGATGGCCGAGACGGCGGAGGCGGTCTCCGCGGTCACGGCGATCGGCGTGGTCTCGGTGTTCTTGCTCGCGAACCCGCCGAACAGGATGCCGGCGAGGGCGAGGACCAGCAGGATGCCGGTGGAGATCAGGAAGGCCTTGCTGCGCAGCTTCGATCCGATCTCGCGCTCGGCGACGAGCCAGATGCCGTTCGAGCTGCGAACGGGGGAGGGGGTGCTCACTGGATGACCTCCTTGAAGATCTGGGCGAGGGACGGATGCTTGGGGGCGAAGCTGGCGACATCGCCACGCTGTACGGCGGACTGCAGCACGCGCTGGGCCGTCTCCGGGCCGTCCGCGTCGAACAGGGCGTAGCCGCCCTCGAAGTCGACCACCGTGACACCGGGCTCGGTGCGCAGCCACCCGGCGTCTCCGGCCGAGACCAGCTCGTACCGGTCGCGCGCGTGCTCGGCGCGGAGTGCGTCGCGTGAGCCCGCCGCGCGGATCGTGCCACCGGCGAGGATGACCAGGTCGTCGCACAGCCGTTCCACCACGTCGAGCTGGTGGGAGGAGAACAGGATCGACGCCCCCTTGGCCGCGCTGGACTGCAGGACACCCGCGACCACGTCGACGGCGAGGGGATCCAGGCCGGAGAACGGCTCGTCGAGGATGAGCACCTCGGGGTCGTGCACGAGCGAGGCGGCGATCTGCGCGCGCTGCTGGTTGCCGAGCGACAGAGATTCGATGGTGTCGTTCAGCCGCTCACCGAGCCCGAGTTCCGTGAGCAGCGAGGTCGCCCGCTCCATCGCCTCCTGCTTGCCGAAGCCGTGCAGGCGTGCGAGGTAGACGATCTGCTCGAGCACCTTCATCTTCGGGTAGAGGCCGCGCTCCTCGGGCATGTAGCCGAAGCGGCGCCGGTCGGCGGTCGTCAACGGAGCACCGTCCAGATCGACGCGTCCGCCGTCCGACGACAGCAGCCCCAGCACGATCCGCATGGTGGTGGTCTTGCCGGCGCCGTTGCCGCCGACGAAGCCCGTGAGCCGCCCGGGGGCGACCGTGAAGGACACGTCATCGAGCACGCGCCGAGAGCCGTAGCTCTTGGTGATGCCGGAGAGTTCGAGCATTCCTGTGGTCATACCCTCACGCTACGGAGCACACGTGTCTCGGACATCCCCCGCATGGCGGACTCCGCAGGATCACCCGAGCGGGGGAGGAGGAGGTCAGTTGCGCGCGGTGTGCAGCACCGTGCGCACGAGGAGGCCGGCGACGAGGGCCCAGAACGCGGCGCTGACCCCGAGCACGGCGATCCCTGACGCGGCCACGAGGAACGTCACCACGGCGGGGATGCGCTCACCCGGGTCGTCGATGGCCTGCTGCACGGACGATCCGAACGCGGCGAACAGCGCGAGGCCCGCGACCGCCGGGATGACGGCGGCAGGTGCCAGCACCACGAGCGCGGCGAAGGCCGCCGAGAACACGGCGAGCACGAG
>NZ_QOAY01000265.1:0-1131 GCF_003314775.1 Microbacterium sp. H6
CGAACGGCTCCAGCCCGCCGCCCGCGACGGTCGCGAAGGCGCCGCCGGGCTGGACGACGATGCTGCCGTCCCACGCCTCCGGCGGCGACGGGGTGAACGCTGCCCGACGCGATTGCTGCGCAGCGGTGCGCTCGGTCATGACGAGCCCGCCTCGGCGCGCGGAGAACACGAGCGCATCGATCGCGCCAGCGAGGTCATTTTCGAGCCGATCGACGTCCGCAGTGACCTTCAGTGAAGCCTGACCGTACATGCCCTGCTCGACGCTGAGCTCCCCGAGGACCTGTTCGGGGTGCTCGTCGAAGTAGGCGTTGATCTTCGTCGGCTGACCATCCAGCGTGATCGTCCGCACGGTCTCCCACAGCTCGTCCGCCGGCGGTTCGCCGTCTTCGCGGCGTCGGAAAATGAGCAGATCGGTGAGCGCCTCGGTTCCGGCCGCCCTGCGGTGCGCGCCGGTCGGGAGACGGATCGCGCCGATGAGGTCGGCGAGGTCGTTCATCTCTCGCCGTGCGCCGGGGCTCTGCGCATCCATCGTGAAGTGCGACGTCAACGTCGCCACCAGGCCGCCCGGGCGGGTCAGCCGGAGCGACTTGAGGATGAAGTGGTTGTGCATCGATTGCTTGGTGGCGTTGTGCACCGGGTCGTGCAGCACCACTTTCGAGAAGGGCACGTTCCCGATCGCCGCGTCGAAGTGCGCTTCCGGGAGGCGCGTATCTGCGAACGACTCCGCCCGCACCTCTGCGTGCGGGTAGAGGCCCCGGCTGATCGCCGCGGTGATCGGATCAAGCTCCACGCCGGTCATGGTCGCGCTGTCGGGGGCGAGGCCGATGAATGTTCCCGCCCCCGATCCGGGTTCGAGCACGGCGCCGCCCTGGAAGCCCAGGGCGGTGAGGGCGCGCCACAGCTGCCGCGCGATCAGCGGGTCGGTGTAGTGGGCGTTGATCGTCGTCCGGGCGGCCGCCTCCCACTCGTCATCCGCCAGCAGGGCGCGCAACTCGTCACGCTCCCGCGCCCAGTCCGGCTTCGCGGCGTCGAACACGTCCGGGATCGCACCCCACGACGACCAGCGCGCCAGCGCCCGCTGCTCATCGCTGCGCGCCGCGCGCCCTTCATCGGCGAGAGCGCGGGTGAGGC
>NZ_QOAY01000265.1:1175-3294 GCF_003314775.1 Microbacterium sp. H6
GATCGCCTCGACGTTGGCACGGAACCGCGCCTTCGCCCCGGACGGTGCGAGATCTTCCTGCGACGCCGGGACGAATCGTGACGCCAGCTCAGGAACCGGCGCGGATTCAGCGGTGGCTACTGGAGTTCGCGGAGGAAGCGGATCGTCGCCGCTTCCGTCAGCACCTCGGCGTTCGCCCGCAGGTACTCCCGCGGCGGCTCCGTCGCGACCAGGCCCTCCAGGAACGAGACCGGGACGGCCCAGTCCTTCGCCATCTGCTCCAGCTCCACCGAGGAGGGCATCAAGTCCGGGGAGTCCTGCATCCGCTCCGCCCAGGTCACCAGATTCTCGTCTGAGGGCCGGGTCTGCTCCCACTCCTCGCGGGCCTGATCCAGCGGCAGCTCCGGATCGTGGCTCCACACCAGCTGTGCCATCACGACCTCCTCCGCTGTTCTCCGCGCGGTCGCCAACCGGGCGACCTTCTCGGGATAAGTCTCCCTCGCCGGGTCCGTCCCTGCCAGTATCGCCTGCAGGTCCGACACCTCGGCCTCGACCTGCCGGCCCAGGCTCTCGAAGAACTCCGCCGGGTTCTCCAACGCCGCGTACCTGGCCGGCAGGTGCTGGTGCCAGTGGCTCGTCGCGAGCTGCCCGTACTTGTTCATCCGTGTTTCCTCCACCATCGTTCGCGTCGGTCGCTTCTCCGTCACGGGCGAGCGAGAGGGTCGCGTCCGCTGCGGTCTCACCGAGGCCCCACAGGTCGAACTCGAGCTGGCCCTCGTGCACCTTCGGCCCGCGCCGCCTGACCATCACAGGGCCCCCTCACCCGTCGACAGGGCGCGGCGCTTCATCGTGCGGTCGTTCGGCATGGGTGCTCCTATGGTTCGTCCTGACCGACAGGTGCGTTCTCGACATCACCGGTGGCGGGGGCGGGCCGTTCGAGAAGCCGCTCGATACCGGCCCGATCGGCACGCAGCTCTTTCGCGTCGCGGCGGACCGTCCACGCGCGCAGGCGGGTCACGATCGGCGGGGCGCTGCGCAACAGCACGAGCGCAGTGCCGAACGGCAAGGTCCTGATCGTGTCCGGCGGCATGATCGCCACCCGCCGGATCGACCGTTGTGCCGACCGGGAGCCGTGGTCGCCGACCGTTGTGGAGTCGGTGATCTCGTCGCGTTCGCCGATCAACGTCGACAGGTCGTTCAGATCCCGCGAGTTCGACGCGCCACCGAGGATGATCTTCACGATCGACGCGTCCCAGATCGCACTGGCCGCGTTCTCCGACCACTTCTCCCGTGCCTGCGCGAGCGACTGCAGCACGGGCACGGTGGTGATCCCGGTGCCGCCACCTTCGGCCATCAACGTCGGAAGGGACGGCAGCGGAGCCAGGTTGCCGACCTCATCGAGGGCCAGCAGCAGGGGCGGATCGAGGCGCGCCCCGGGGCTGGTGGCGGCGATGTGCCGGGCGGCCTCGACGAGGTCTTCCACGAAGGCCGCCACCAGCGCCGAGCTGTTGTTCGCGCCCGCACCGGTCGCCAGCAGATACAGCGTGCCCTTCGCGCGCAGGAACGACTCGGGATCGAACTGCTCGGCAGGCCCCGGTGAGACCGCGTCCAGCACTCGCGGGTCGGCGAGCGCGGCCAGCGCCAGGGAGACGCCTTGCCAGATCGAGTCGCGGGTGCGGGGGTCGGAGTCGATCATTGCCTGCAACGACTCCGCCCACCCGGCCGCCGCCCGGGGGTGGCCGACGAGGATCGCCACCGCATCGGCCGCCGCCGACGGGTCGAGGGTCCAGCGGAACAGTTCCGCCGGCTGCCGGTGGTCGAGAGCCGCAGCGTGTAGGAGGGCTTGCAGGGCTGTGCGGGTCTTGCCTTCCCAGAACCCGCCTCCTTCCACACCGCCTGCGGACAGGCCTGTGCCTGCGGCGAGTCCGGCGGCGCGGATCATCGCGGTCAGCGGGTCTTCGCAGCCGCGGATCGGTGACCATCGCAGCCCCGCAGGCAGGCCTTCGGCCAGGTGCTGCGGGTCGAACACCGCGACGGGCCCGATCGCCTGACGGGCGCGGAGGGTCGCGGTGAGGTTATCGGGTCGTGTCGAGGTGGTGACGACTGCGCCGGGTGCGTCGAGGATCATGTTGATCACCAC
>NZ_QOAY01000265.1:3321-3712 GCF_003314775.1 Microbacterium sp. H6
GAGGCCCTTGCCGGAGCGGGGCGGGCCGATGAGGAGGATGGAGTCCTCGACGCTCGCCCACACGCCCGGCCCTCGTGAGGTGCCGAGCAGGTAGGCGATGTCGTCTGCGGCGGGCTTGTGCACCGAGGGGCGCAGCTGGCTGCCACGACGCAGCAACGCCTTGGCCGAGGCGTTCCGCACGACGTCTGCGCGGGTGGCGATCCCGGCGATGCGGTACGGGTCGCTCTTCGATGCGCGCCCGTGCTCGCGCATCAGGCGCCACACCGACCAGCCGATCATCCCGGTCCCGGCGAGGAGGATCAGCGCGGTGGCCCAGTAGGCGATCGGGTTGAGCCCGGGGGCGCCCAGCGGGACGGCGGGGTCGAGGGGGTGCAGCAGCACGCCGAGGCCG
>NZ_QOAY01000140.1:0-192 GCF_003314775.1 Microbacterium sp. H6
ATCGCCCCGTGCGGTCAGCTCGATCTCGTCCCCCTGCCGCGCTCCGAGCACGAGCAGCCGCGTCAGGCTCGCCGCCGACGCGTCGGGGCCGTCGGGGAGCCGGCGCACGCGCACATCCGCGCCGGACGACGCCTTCGCGATCAGTGCCGCAGGACGCGCATGGATCCCCTGCGGGTTGCGGACCCGCACTCG
>NZ_QOAY01000140.1:269-3275 GCF_003314775.1 Microbacterium sp. H6
CGCACCTGCGCGTCATCGTCCTTCGGAGCATCGGAGGTCTCCGCCTCGTGCGCCTCCTCGACACCGAGGGCGCCGGTCTTCGCCGCCAGGGCCGTAGAGGCCTCAGCCGCCACGGTGTCGAGCGATCCGCCCGCCGCAGCGGACACGACAGCGGCGAGAAGCCCCTCCACGAAGGGTGCGGGAGCGAGCCGGACGGGCACGTCGCTCGAACGCAGCTCCACCGCGAGTTCCGCGCTGAGCACGGCTGAGCCCAGATCCATGAGCACGAGGACGCCGTCGCACTCCGTGGCGAGCTCATCGATGGCGGCGGACACCGCGACGGCGTCCGTACCGAGGATCGGTACGCCCTCGGCGTCGACTCCGGCGCCGGCGGCGACCCGCACCCGCACCTCGCCGTCGTGGACCATCTGCAGGGCGAGCTCCAGCGCCGCCTCCCCGAGCCGTGCACTGTGGGAGACGGCGACGATGCCGATCATCTGGCGCTGTCCTCGATCGTCTCGGCGAGCGTCTCGAAGAGGATCGCCGTCGAGGCCGCTCCGGGGTCGAGGTGTCCGGCGCTGCGCTCGCCCAGGTAGCTCGCCCTGCCCTTCCGGGCGACGAGAGGGAGGGTGGCGTCCCGACCTGCCGCCGCGGCATCCGCAGCGGCTCTGGCGGCGTCGGAGACGGAGGCGCCCGCGGCGAGCGCAGCGTCCATCGCGTCGACCGCCGGCGCCATCGCGTCGAACATCGTCTTGTCCCCCGCCTCGGCCTTGCCGCGCGCGACGATACCGTCGAGTCCTGCCCGCAGTGCGGCCGCGAGAGCGTCGCCATCGAGATCGGACACGGCACCCGCGGCCATGCCCATGCGGAGGAAGAACGTGCCGTACAGAGGCCCGCTGGCACCGCCGACCGAGCTCACCAGCGTCATGCCGACCGTCTTCAGGAGCTCGTCCACCGTTGCCGGCGCGCCGGCGGACAGCTTCTCGCCGACAGCGCCCATGCCCCGAGCCATGTTGGCCCCGTGATCGGCGTCGCCGATGGCCGAGTCGAGTTCGGTGAGCCAGTCGCGCTTCTCCGTCACGGCGGCGCCGAAGCGTGCGATCCAGTCGGCGAGGAGCGTGGTGTCGACCGCGGCCATCAGACGCCCCATCGCAGACCGGGGGTGTTCACCGGGGCATCCCACAGCCGCAGAAGCTCATCGTCGGCTTTGAGCAGGGTCACCGAGCACCCGGCCATGTCGAGCGAGGTGATGTAGTTGCCGACGAGGTTCCTGGCGACCTGCACTCCGGCCTTCTCCAGCAGCGCGGCGACCTCGCCGTACATGAGGTACAGCTCGATCAGCGGGGTCGCACCCATGCCGTTGAGCATCACGATCGCAGGGCCGGTGCCGTCGATGTCGGCCAGGATCGGCTCGACGAGCTGCCGGGCGATCTCGGAGGCCGGGGCGAGGGGTTCGCGATGCCGACCCGGCTCCCCGTGGATCCCTATGCCGATCTCCATCTGATCGTCCGGAAGGTCGAAGGTGGGCTTGCCCGCTGCGGGCACCGTGCAGCTGGTGAGGGCCATTCCCATCGAGCGGCCCTGTCCGTTCACCTTCTTCGCCAGCTCGACCACGGCCGGGAGGTCGCGCCCCTCCTCCGCTGCCGCACCGAGGATCTTCTCGAGCAGCACGGTCAGGCCCACCCCGCGGCGTCCTGCGGTGTACAGGGAGTCCTGTACCGCGACGTCGTCGTCCACCGTGATGCTGCCCACCTCGATGCCGTCCATGGCGGCGAGCTCGGCGGCCATCTCGAAGTTCAGCACGTCACCGGTGTAGTTCTTCACGATGTGGAGTACACCCGCTCCGCGATCGACGGCCTTGGTCGCGACCTGCACGCGGTCGGGGGTGGGTGAGGTGAAGATCTCTCCGGCGACAGCGGCGTCCAGCATCCCGGTGCCGACGAAACCGCCGTGCAACGGCTCATGGCCGGAGCCTCCGCCGGAGACGATCGCGACCTTGCCCTGCGCCTTGGGCGTGGCGCGCGTGATGACGTGGTTCTCCAGGTCGACGGAGAGCTCGGGGTGAGCGAGCGCGACGCCTCTGAGCGACTCGACGAGAACGTCTTCCGGGGCGTTGATGAGCTTCTTCATCGTTCGATCTCCTTTGATCTTTCGCGGACTCTTTCGCAGAAATCCGAAAGCAATTCGTTAATGTCGAATATGCTCGGAGCCTGCCGGGTTGTCAAGATCAATCGTGAAGCCCGGCTCCATCGACACCGGCTCGACGACGCACCGGAAGGAGGCCCTCCCCGTGATCCAGGCGATCGACCGCGCGGCGAAGATCCTCGAACTGCTCCAGGGGGCACGCCACCTCGGCATCACCGACCTCTCTGCAGCCCTCGGCCTGCCGCCGTCGACCGTGCACGGGATCGTGAAGTCGCTACGCGCGCACGGGCTCGTCGCGAAAGAGCGGGGTGGCCAGCGCTACATGCTCGGCCCCACCCTGCTGCGCCTGAGCAACGTCTACCTCGACACCCTCGACGTGCGCGCCAGAGCCATGCGGTGGACGCAGGAGCTCGCACGCCGCACCGACCTGTCCGTACGGCTGGGCGCTCCGCACTTCACCGATGTGCTCGTCATCCACCACAATCTGCGCCCCGATGACAGCCAGCAGATGCTCGAGACCGGTGTCGCCATCCCCGCCCACGCCTCGGCGATGGGCAAAGTGCTCCTCGCCTACGACCTCGGGTTCCAGCAGAGCGTCTTCGAACAGCCGCTGCGCAGCCTCACCGGCGACACCGTCACCGACGTGGCGCGCCTGACGCTGGAGCTGCCGTCGATCGCCGAACGCGGCATGGCCGGGGAGTTCGACGAGGCCGTCCTCGGCGAGTCCTCGATCGCCGCCCCCGTCGCTGACGCGTCGAACGACATCGTCGCCGCGGTCGCCGTCGTGTTGCCCACCTCGCAAGCGCCGGCGTCGGATGCGATCCTCAACGCACTGCGGGAGACGGCACGCAACATCTCACGCGAACTCGGCGCCACCGCCTG
>NZ_QOAY01000110.1:0-474 GCF_003314775.1 Microbacterium sp. H6
CAGAACAACGTCGTCGTCTCCGAATGGGTCGGAGGGGTGTTCATCGCCCCGGAGGCCCGTCTGCAGTCGGCACTCATCGGTAGCCACCAGTGGTTGCCGTACGGGGCCGGGCGTACCATCGTCCGGCCCATCTAACCCCGTCCCGGCGGGCATCCCACCTCGGGGTGCCCGCCGGCTCACCACAGGAGTCCACATGCGTTACCGAGTCACCGCTGAGAGCGAAGACGGGCTGAGCGGCGAAGGCCCGTTCTGGTACACCGCTGACTCGCCCGACGGCGCCCGCCAGCAGTACATCGACTGGGCTCTCACACAGCACGGTGCGGCCTTCTCCGGCCCCGGCCTGCCCTTCGGCGACCCGTTCCCTGTCATCACCGTGGAGCTCGTCACGTCGCCGTGACCTGACCCGCTCACACCCAACCTCAGCCCCGCCACAGTGCGGGGCTTCGTCGTTAAGGAGACGTGGTGGCAGCCAGC
>NZ_QOAY01000110.1:496-20485 GCF_003314775.1 Microbacterium sp. H6
ACTTCCCCAACCGGCCATTCCGCCTCGAAGAGAGCGTGTGGCTGCACTCGCAGTCGGTCGCCGGGAACTACTCGGTCCTGCGATGCCAACTGTGGATCAGGAAGAACTCGTACTCGCCGACGTTCTCCGGCAGCGCGTCGAGCTTCACGTTCTGGATCAACGGCACCCAGGTCGCCGGGAACAACTTCACCTACGACTTCCGCAACAGCAACGAGATGCTGCTCGCGCAGGTCGACGTCACCGTCCCGCACAACGCCGACGGTTCGAAGCCGTCTGTCGCGATCGACGCGTACTGCAGCGCACAGATCCTCGGCTACACCGAGGTGCACAGCGCGATGGGGCTGCCCACGATCCCTCGGGCGTCGACGGCCCAGTACGCCGGCGGGTCAACGTTCGACTGCGGGTCGCCGGTCACGATCAGCATCCAGCGCGCATCCGCGTCGTTCACCCACGACCTGTACTGGTACTTCGGCACGGAAGGGCCGGTGCACATCGCGTCCGGGGTGCAGACCACTACGACGTGGACACCGCCGCTGTCGATGCTGCAGCAGATCCCCGCGACCACCACCGGCACCGGCATGGTGCGCGTGTTCACCCTCAGCGGCGGGTCGATCCTCGGGATGACCGACGTCCCATTCACTCTCCGCGCCGCCGCATCCGTCGTGCCGGAAGTCACCACGCTCGCCGTCGCCGACCTCAACCCGGATGTCGCATCGATCGTCGGGAAATTCGTCCAGGGCCTATCCCGCGCGAAACTCACCGTCACCGGCGACGGGGTGTACGGCTCCACGATCACCTCCGCGCAGGCGACCCTCCTCGGCACGACGGTCGCCTCCGGCGGCTCCGTCGCCGTGACACAGGCGGGAACGCTCGCCGTCACTGGCAAGGTCACCGACTCGCGTGGTCGCGTGGGCACCGCCGCCGGGACGATCGCGGCACTGGCATACTCGCCGCCTCGCGCATCCGCCTACCAGGCGCGACGGTGTTCCAGCATCGGCGCGGTGCAGGACGACGGTGCGTATCTGCGCGTCGATCTCACCGCCGCGATCTCGAGCCTGATCAACGGGACCGAGAAGAACGCGCTCACCATCCGCGCATTCACTCGCCCACGCGGTACGGGGCCGTGGACTGCACGCAACGTCATCGCCCCCGGAGGTGTGGCGTACGGGTCATGGTTCCTCGTCTCCGGTGGCGGTATCTTCACGACCACGAGCTCGTGGGATGTCCGCGTGCAGGTGGAGGACAAGTTCGGTGCGTACGTCGCCGACACCACCGTGTCGACGATCCAGGTCGCCCTCGACCTGAACGGCAAGAACGTCGGTGTCGGGAAGATCCACGAGCAGGGCGTCCTCGACGTCGGCGGCGACATCTATCAATCGGGTCAGGTCGTCATCGACGCCTCCGACGTCGCGAGCGCAACCGTCCGCGGCATCGTCGAACTCGCCACCCCCGCGGAGGCGATCGCCGGCACCGACGCGGTCCGAGCCGTCACCCCCGCCGGGTTGAAAGCGGCGATGTCGAGCACGGACACCGCGTGGGCGGTACTCCCGCTCGCGTCGAACTGGGGCGCGTACGCCGCCGAGGTCGCCTACTGGCGGATCAAGGATGGCATCTGCTTCCTGACCGGTCGCGTCACCGGTCAGGCCGCCGCCGGCACCACGATCGGCACCCTGCCCGCAGCGGCACGCCCCACAAGCCAGCCGCTCTCACCGGTATGGAACACCCACTCCGACAACGGCTCGACCGTCATGCTCATCGGGGCCAACGGCGACGTCGTCATCGCATCCCGTTCCGGACAGCTCCGACAAGGCGTCAGCCTCGCCGGGATCAGCTTCCCCGTCGGCTAGGAGACGCCGTGATCTTCGCCCCCGAGAAGGACACCGCCCTCACCGCCGAGCTGCGCGCCCTCCGCGCAGCCGGCGGCGTCCCCATCCTGCTGCTCATCCACGAAGGCGAACCCGTCACCGTCGGCCTCGACGGCGACGAGCTCGTCATCCTCCCACCCGAGCGCGTCACCTTCGACGCCGCCGTCGGATACCGAATCGAACCCGAAGGGAACTCATGATGGGCGGATCGCTCACGAAAGTAGACCTCGGCCACGGCCGCGGCTGGGCGTCCCCGAGCGCGGCAGCGTCGATCCGACGCATCGACGCGCAGCTCGGACGACCCGCCGACATCAACGAAGCCGGACGCTCCCCGGAGCAGGCGAACAAGAACCGTGCCGCATGGCTCGCCTACGAGCGCTACCTCAAGGGTGGGCTGTGGGCACCGAAGGCGCCCTACGCGCTCGGTGCCGACCAGTCGGTGCATTGCTGGGGTGGCGCCGCCGACTCGGACGACTGGTACGACCCGCGCGCCGCGGCCATCTGGCGCGACAACGGGTGGAAGCAGACCGCACGGTACTTCGACGGCAAGGGCCGCCCGACCGCGAAGGACGAGCCGTGGCACGGCGAGTACTTCGAACATCTCGACAACCACCGCAACGACCCGGCACCCGCTGGCGGCAAGACGACCGCAGCGGCCATCACGACCTTGGAGGAACCCGCTATGCGCACCATCCGCTGGAATGGCAAGCACGTATTCACGTTCGGTGAGGAGAAAGTGTCCCACCAGGACGTCCCCTTGGATGCGATCAACGCAGCGATCATCCACAACCCCGATCAGAAGTATCTTGAGCTCGACGACGCGGGGCTGACGACCGCCTTGAAGACTTTCGGGGTGCCGTGGTCGGCGCTCGATGCCTGCATGCGCGGTCTCGCCTACGACATCTCGGGCGCGGTCGGCGGACGGTACTGGTCGCGCGCCGTGGAGCAGAAGATCGATACCTCTCAGCTCGCTCAGACCATCGCGGGCCTGCAGAAGACTGCCGCGACCGTGCCGGCCGTCGAGGGATGATGCGAAGGGTATGGCTCGCGTCGATCTGGCACCCCGACGCGATTCCGCCGGATGAGTGGAAGTACCGGTCGCTGAAACGTGTGTGGCTGCCGGTCTACGACCTAATCGCGATGGGCGCGGGTATCTGGGCAGCCCTTTTCGGCTCGCCCCTACTGCACGAGCTCTTCGACGAGCCGGTGATCGACACCATGGGCGCGCTGCTCACGATCGTCTCGGCGGTCTGTCTGCTGGGCGTCGCGTTCCCTCGACTGTGGCGGTGGGAGATCTGCGGCAAAGCCCTGCTGGTCGCGCTGCTTGCCGCGTATGCAGCCGCCGTGGTGTTGTTCCGGGCCAACCCTGCCGCTTCCGCCGGCTTCGTCGCGTTCATCATCGTCCTTGCTCTGCCTCTCCCCATCTTCCGCCTCACCTTGTTAGGCGAGGAGATCAAGGAACGACGAGAGGGAAATGCCTAGTGGACCCCCAGACCGTCATCGCCGTAATCGGTGCGGCCGCGCTCGTTCTCGGCGCCGTCCTCACGTTCTTCGCAACGCGGGGGAAGACGAAGACCGATGCGAAAACCGCACTCGACGCGCGAATCGACAAGCGCGTCAGCGAGCAACTCGAAGGGGCATGGACTGAGATCACCGCTCTCAAGGCAGATGTCGCGACGCTCACCGAGAAAGACCGGCTCAAGTCATCCGCGTTCGCCCGCATCCTGCGAGCGATCGCCCGCCAGTGGCCTACCGACCACGGCCCCGACCTCGACCCGTCTGACATCGCCCTGATCGAAGACACCATTCCGCCCCCCTGGCTGCGAAAGCACCCCCCCCGCCCCGAAGGAGATATCGCCCCATGAACAAGATCTGGTTCCCGCTGCAGCGGGCTATCCGCACCGCCGTGCAGGTGATCGTCGGTGGCGCTGCCGTCCTCGCGACCGTTGTCGTCGTCGCTCCGCAGATCATCGATGCGATCGCGGACGTCGTGCCCGGCCCTGTCATCGCCTGGGCGACGGCTGCGATCGCGACCCTCGCCGCGATCAGCGCCGCAATCGCCCGAGTGATGGCGATCCCCGCCATCGACGAATGGCTCCGCAAGATTGGCGCCGGCTCCGCACCCGCCGGTGCAGTCGTCTACCAAGGGCCCAACGGCAACGCGACAGGCCTCACCCGACGCCAGTGGCGCGCGATGCTCGACGGCGCAGATACCGGCACCGACGAAACGACGCAGCTCCGCGACGCGATCTCTGAACACAACGATCGACTCGGCCTCTGATACCGCCCCCCACCCGGCTTTGGCCGGGTGGGGGGTCTTTCGTCGTTCGCTCTCCGGCGCCTGCACGTCGTTGCCCGATCGGCGTGCCCGTCTAGTATCGGCGAATGGACTCCCAGGTGCGCTACATCTTTCAGCAGCAAGTCGCGGATCAGTGCGAGCTCGCCCTACTCGGCATCAGGATGATGAACGCTGGGCTCGACGCGCGAGCGCCGAACCGTGACGAACTGTGGCACGGCATCCAGGTCTTCGTCACGGCGGCGGGAAACGTCAGCAAGGCGCTATGGGGTGCTGGCGGTAGGCGCGCGGGCGAGCGTGCGGAACTTCGAGCATCACTCGCGGTGAGCGACGAGTCCGCGTTGAAGGGATTCACGTTCCGGAACCACTTCGAGCACTTCGATGACCGAATCAGCACCTGGGCGAAGGACGACAACCGCGGCAACTACCTCGACCGGCATATCGGTGCCCCGGAATCCGTCCTCGGACCCGAGAGCACAGAGCGGTTCCGTGTCTATGACCCCCAGACCGGAATCGTCTACTTCTGGGGCGATCAGATCGAGGTCGGACCAGTAGCTGCCGAACTAACGAGACTTCATGGTGTCGCGAAGCACGCCCTGCTGCAGCCGCCAAGTTGGCCCGACGAGAGCTAAGACCGACGGACGGACAGAAGCTGCCAGCCTTCCGGCACGAGGGATTGGAGCGTGTCCATGTCTTCGGCTTCAATCTCGCGGATGCCGTTCACACGAAGGTACTTTCCCTCGACGGAACGCATCGATCCGGCCTTCTCCATCGTCGCCATCGCCGACACCAGGTCCCATCCCTCGGGAGCCTGCGCTGTGAGTTGCGCCCGCACGTCCGCGAGGTCTTCCCCCTTGAGGGTGACCGAGTGCGCCTCTACAGGGCGGATCATTCCGATGAGCATCAGACAAGCCTAGGACGTCGGCGTGATGCTGCTGTGCGCCAGCGATCGCGGCGTCGAGTGATGCGGTGACGCGCGTCGACGTTGTCCGAGCTCGATCCACTCTTCCATGTCGGGGAGTTCGCGCAGTGCTGTGCAGAGGGTGCGGGTGTGGTCGTCTTCGAAGTAGCCGATCCAGGTTCCGACCGCTTCCGACAAGATGTCGTCGCGGCCGCGGGCAGTCGCGATGAGCTCCGAGATCACGGGGGCGGGGGTGTCGGTGTACCGGTTGCGGGAACATATCGCATCGAGGGTGACGCTCATCCTCACGTCGGGGGATAGGCCTCGGGAAGACATGGCGGTGAGCCTACTCGTGGCCGTCGACGTCGGCGAGTCGCACCGCGTTGCCCCAGACCCAACAGCGGAACGTCTGCTCGCCGGCGCGAAACTCGATGCCGGCCGCAAGAGGCGTCGAGCGAACGAGCTTCGCGTCGACCCGCACTGATTCGGGGCCGAACCGCACCCACGCGCGGACGCGTTTCGGACGGGGGTAGACCGTCATGGGCTGTTCCCGCGCGTCGAGTTCGCGATCGGTCAGCGACTGTAGAGGCCCGCGTCTCGCCGCCTCGAGAATCGACTTCGCTTGCGACTGCATTTCGCGGTACGCGGAGAGCGTCGCCCCAGGGTTCCCCATAGCCGGTGATTCCTTCCTCCGGCCGAGGCATCGATTCTACGTTGATGACGGAGGCGGCGCCGCACTCTCAGATGCGCGACTCGGCGGCCAAGTCGTGAACTTCTCGAACTTCTTCATCTCGACCGAGTCCGGTTCCTCGCCACGAGCGTACGCCGCGCTGACATCGTGACCGGTCGAAAGGATCGATGGAACGATGACCGAGGAATGCACGCCGGCGAGGCCTCCCTCGATCGATAGGCTCTGGGCATAGGCCCGCATCACTGCCCACAGGCGTTCCCGCGCTTCGGGATGCGGGATGAGGGCGATCGCCAGCTTGAGCTCGCTGGTTTCGGGGCTGTGGAATCGATCTTCTAGTTGCTTGTCGATGAGCTCCATCTGTCGCCACACGTCTGGATCGCTACGATCCATGCGGAACCGCCCCGTCTCATCCATCTCCTTCCTGAAGAGCCGAGCAACGTCCAACGCGGCGCCGCGCAGCCGTGCATCGCGCTCCTCTGCGCTGGCGATTTCGCGTTGGCGCTCCGCGTGTTTGGAGGCGGACCGTTGGGTGAGGGCGACGCCTCCAAGCGTGCCGAGGACCGCGATCAACGCGGACAGTAGCGGTTCCCAACTCATGTTCTGACCATAGCGATCGAGTGTCCGAGCCGGGGGAGAGAATCCTCGGCGTGAGTCCTGTATCCCTTCTGGCCTTCGAGTCCCGATATCCCGCCCACACGCCGGCCAAGGTTCAAGCCATCGAGCGCGAACTAAGAGTGTCGGCGGTGCGCTACTACCAACTCCTGAACCGCGCGGCCTGCTCGGACGAGGGAGTAGTCGCAGACCCGATCACCGCGCGGCGAGTGCGTGAACGACCTCCTCAAGCCACTCGCCGTCATGTGTGCACCTCTGTGTGTCACTCCGCGCACCGCTTTGTGTAGACTGGCGTCAATTCAAGGGTTTGTGGAGTGTTGAACGGTACGCACCGTTTCACTCGTAATGAAAAGGTCGTCAGTTCGATTCTGACAAGCGGCTCCGAAGGCCCCGTGATGCGAAGAACATCACGGGGCCTTTCCCGTTCCTCACCGCGTACTCTCGAAACATGAGCAGAGCGCTTCTCATCGTCGATGTGCAGAACGATTTCACCGAGCACGGCGCCCTTGCCGTCGCGGGCGGTGATGCGGTGGCTGCTGCCGTCACCGAGTTCCTCGCCCTCCACGCGGCCGACTACGACGTGATCGTCGCGTCGAGGGATTGGCACGATGCCGATGGCGACAACGGCGGGCACTTCGCGGAGGACCCCGACTATGTCGACTCCTGGCCTGTGCACTGTGTCGCGGGGACCGAGGGTGCCGAGTACGACCCTCTGTTCGTGACCGATGCCGTCACGCACCATGTCCGCAAGGGGCAGGGGATACCGGCTTACTCGATGTTCGAGGGGCGGACGGAGG
This sequence comes from Microbacterium sp. H6, assembly GCF_003314775.1. Classification (NCBI taxonomy): domain Bacteria; kingdom Bacillati; phylum Actinomycetota; class Actinomycetes; order Micrococcales; family Microbacteriaceae; genus Microbacterium; species Microbacterium sp. H6. The sequence continues at coordinate 7,659 of NZ_QOAY01000110.1, forward strand.
CGGGGGAGACGGTCGGCGCGATACTTGCGGAAGCAGGCGCGTCGAGCGCCGACGTGGTCGGCCTCGCGACCGATCATTGCGTGCGGGCGAGCGCCCTCGATGCCATCGCTCACGGGGTGCGGGTCCGTATCCTCACCGACCTCGTCGCCGGCGTCGCGGCGGAGCCCAGCGAGGCAGCCCTCGCCGAGCTCGTCCATGCGGGGGCGGAGCTGGTCGAGAGCGCCCGCGAGTGAGGCGCAGCGTCCTGCTGCTGCGGGCGGTCAACGTCAGCGGCCGTAACAGCGTGCCGATGGCGCGCCTCCGCGAAGTGCTCGCGGCCGAAACCGACCTGTCGGATGTCTCCACGTACATCGCGAGCGGCAACATCGTGTGCGCGACACCGGACGATCCCGCCGTCGCGTGTGCAGCTGTGCGGGTGGTCATCCACGACGAGTTCGGGGTCGACACGCCCGTCATCCACCGCACGCACGCGCAGCTGCTCTCCTCCGAGTCCGCGCAGCCGTTCTCCGAGGGGGATCAGAAGTTCGTGCACGCGATGTTCCTGGAGGGGGCGCCCGCTGCAGGCGCGATCGACGCGTTGCAGCTCCGCTTGCTCCCGGCGGAGCGCATCGCGCTGATCGGGAACGATCTGTGGATCGACTACGGGGAGGGCGGCGTGCACTCCACCAAGCTCACGAAGGCGGTGCTGGACCGTGCACTGGGCGTCGCGGGGACGGCTCGAAATCTGAGGACGACGCGCAGGCTCATCGAGCTCACGGCATGACGCCCGGCAGTTCCGCGCTCAGCGCCGTCGGCGGCGTGTGAGGGTGCGGCTGCACGTCGACGCGGTGTACGCGGCAGCTCGTGCATCGCACGTAGAGCACGATGCCCTCGCTCGTCGGGTGCCGGGACTCCACCGTCCAGGCGTGTTCGTGGGGGGCGGTCGACGGGTGGATGCGCGGGATGGGAAGAGTGCTCTGCGAGGTCATGCATCCAGCGTGATGTAATGGTCTTATGCATCTCAACCCTTACGGTGAATACGCGGTACTGCTCGCCGCTTCTCTCGCCAACGACTGGCCGGCCGACCGCGCCGGGATCGAGGAGCGCACACTCGCGCAGGGGATGACGATGACCTTCCCGGCGGCTCCCGGCGACTACGAGCGGGTCAGGGACGTCATCGACGAATGGCTCGCCATCGTCGATGAGCCCGACCCCGACGCGCGAGCAGCGCTCCTCAACGCGCAACTCGCCGTCGCGGCCGCCTACCCCCGGTTGACGAACCACGACGGCGAGGGGTGGCACCTGCACTATCGGGACGACGTGCCGTCGCTGCCCTTCGTGTTGAGGGCGATCATCAGCCTCGGCACCTCGCTGCACCTGGTCACCCGGGGCATGAACCGCTTGAGCCGCTGCCAGGCCGCGCCCTGCACCAACGTCGTCGCGGATGTGACGCGCAACGGTCGTCAACGCTTCTGCTCCGTGCGCTGCGCCAACCGTGCGGCGGTGCGTCGGCATCGGGCGCGGGCCTAGCCCTGTCGTCAGGCGGTCTGCCCGGCGTGCTTGCCTTCGCCGATCTCCTCGACCAGCTTCGCGTTGAACGCCGGGAGGTCGTCGGGGGTTCGACTGGAGACGAGCCCCTCGTCGACCACGACCTCCTCATCGACCCACGTCGCGCCCGCGTTGCGCAGGTCGGTGGTCAGACTCGGATAGCTGGTGAGTGTCCGCCCATCGACGACGCCCGCCTCGATGAGGATCCAGGCGCCGTGGCAGATCACGCCGACCGGCTTGTGCTGCTCGAAGAAAGCCCGCGCCAGTTCGATGGAGGCCTTGTCCATGCGCAGGTGATCCGCATTGACGACGCCTCCGGGCAAGACCAGGGCATCGAACTGATCAGCTGTCGTCTCCGACGCGTGCAGATCCACGGCCTGCTCGTGCCCGTTCTTGCCGGTGATGGCTGCGCCGTCCGGGGCGATCATGGTCGCGCTCGCGCCTTCTGCCGTCACCGCTTCCCAGGGACTGGTGAGTTCGCTGTCCTCGAATCCGTCCGTTGCGAGGAATGCCACGCGGCTGCCGCTGAGGGTCATCGTTCATCCTTTCCTGGAGTGTCGTCCGCCGTTCGGGGACGACTCGACCATCTCTCAGGTCAGGCGGAGGCGAAAGGGGGTGGCCGATGCGAAGAGCCGGTGGTACAGGAAGGTCGTCGGTCGGATACGACGACGTGCGGTGGGCCCCGTGGGGCTCGAACCCACGACCCGCGGATTAAAAGTCCGATGCTCTGCCAACTGAGCTAGAGGCCCCTGCGTCAAGTCTAGTGCGCACGAGGAGGGGCCGTCGGCGACACAGCACCGCCGACGGCCCCTTTCCTTCCCGGGTTCCTCCCCCTGCCCCGAGAAGGGCGCGTGCCGGGTGTCCTCCCACCCGGCTGTCCCAGGCTCAGGAAGCCGGGGGCATCAGAACCGTGTCGATGAGGTACACGGTCGCGTTCGCGGTCTTGACTCCACCGCAGATCACCTTGGCGTCGTTGACCATCAGGTCATCGCCGCTGCCCGTGACCTCGAGGTCAGCACCCTGCACCGTGGTGTGCGTGCCGTCGATGTCGGCCGGCTCGATCTGGCCGGGGACCACGTGGTACGTCAGGATCGAGCTCAGCGTCGCGCTGTCGGTCTTGAGAGCCTCGATGGTGGCCGGGTCGATCTTCGCGAAAGCGTCATCCACCGGAGCGAAGACGGTGAACTCGCCGCCGTTCAGGGTGTCGACCAGGTCGACGTCGGGGTTGAGCTTTCCGCTGACCGCAGCGACCAGCGTGGTCAGCAGCGGGTTGTTGGAGGCGGCAACCGCCACCGGGTCCTCAGCCATACCGGCGACCGAGCCCGCGCCGTCCGGCACTGCGTCGGCGTATGCCGCGCAACCGGGGCCGACCAGGTTGGCGGCCGGGTCCATCTCCATCGGCGTCGACTCCGACGTCTCCGGTGCCTTCGGCTCGGACGACGAGTCCGAGGTGCTGCCGCTGCCCATGGAACAGGCGGAGAGCAGGAACGCGCTCGCCAGGCCGAGGGTGATTGCCGCGGTGACCTTCTTCTTGGTGCTGAACATGTCGAGCTCCTTCAGAACTGAGCCACGGCCTCTCCGTGGCGTCGAGTGCTGTTCGGAGCCCCATCCGGATCGGATGGGACGAATCTGAGAAAAGTTTCTGATCGGTGCTCCGATCGGTCACATTCAGGTGACGCCTGCGCGCGATAGAGCCTCTGATGCGGCATGCTGTGAGAGATGGTCATCGATGGTTTCGACGTTCCCGACGAAGGAGCGACGCAGGATGCTGTCGCCGACCTCCTCGTCCGCGTCGCGTCCGGTGATCAGGCTGCCTTCGCGACTCTCTACGACACCCTCTCCTCCCGCGTGTTCGGTCTCATCCTCCGCGTGCTGGTCAACCGCTCTCAGAGCGAAGAGGTGCTGCAAGAGGTTTTTCTGGAGATCTGGCAATCCGCTTCGCGCTTCGCTCCGAACAGAGGTCAAGGACGAGCGTGGATCATGACGATCGCTCATCGCCGGGCCGTCGATCGAGTGCGAGCATCGCAGTCGAGTGCCGACCGGGATGTACGGGCAGGATTCAAGGACATCGGCATCGCGCACGACAGTGTGGCGGAGCAGGTCGAATTGGGGATCGAAGGAGGGAAGGTCGTCGAGGCGCTTTCGGGGCTTCCGGAAGCGCAGCGGGAAGCACTCGTCCTCGCTTACTACGGCGGTTACAGTCAGAACGAGATCGCGGCCCTCGTCGGGGCGCCGCTGGGGACAATCAAGACACGGATGCGAGACGGGCTCAGCCGTCTGCGCACGGCGATGGGGGTGACGGCATGAACGAGAAGGACTTCGAGGAGCTCGCGGCAGGTGCCGCCCTGCATGCGCTCTCCGCTGACGACGAACGTCGCTATCGAGCCGCCCTCGCAGAGCACCTCGAGGGGGAGGAAACGGTGGATGCGGATATCGCGACGGCTGCGCTCCTCTCAGACTCCGTGGAGCCCGTCACGCCCCCCGCGCACATCCGTTCCGCCCTGCTCGCCCAGATCGCCACCATCCCTCAAGACGGGGAGGATCGAACCGATCGCGAGGTCTCGGATGATGCGCCTCGGCTCGAGCCATGGAACGGGTCCGCGCCTGAGGGTCAGCCCGAACGCGAGAAGCCGCGCCGTTGGACGCGGACCATCTTCGCCCTGGCAGCGTGCCTCGCCCTGCTGGTCGGAGTCGGAGTCGGAGCGATCGCTCTCAACCAGCAGCTGAACCCGCCGGCGAGCGTTGTCGCTCTGCAGGAGATCGAGGCCTCAGGAGACGCTCAGCAGGCGACGGTGGAACTCGACGGTGGCGGAACCGCGACCGCGCACTGGTCCGGCTCTGCGGGCAAGGCCGTCCTCGTGGCGGATGGTCTTCCGAGCGCCGGCGACGGCAAGACGTACGAGCTGTGGTTCGTGCGCGGCGATGCGCCGGTCTCCGCCGGTGTCTTCGATGTCGACGGCGGTGATGCCACGGCACTGCTCGCCGGCGACATGCAGGCGGGCGACGCGATCGCAGTCACGGTCGAGCAGGCAGGCGGATCACCCACCGGCCAGCCCACGACCGACCCCGTGATCGTCATCCCCACGGCCTGAGCTGCTCCGATCGCGCGTACCCTAAAGGGATGCCCGAGCAGCACCATCGCCCCGTGCGTCGTCCGACGAGTGCTTTTGACAACATCGTCGGCGCGCACGATCCCGCCGAGGAGACTCGTATCGCGCACGCCACGGCGTCCGCCCTCTTGACGCGCGTCCGTGCGGACGAGAGCGGTGCGAGTGCGGAACGCCTGGTGGCATTCACTGCCGAGCACGGCATCGACGAGATCGCCGAGCTCTGGTCGAAGGCGCCGTCGCGCACGCTGCCCGGCGCGCTGTGGCGTCTCTACGTCCTGCAGCTCGCGATCCATGGCGACCCGCACACGGCGGCTCTCCTGTACGACCGTGGGCGCGTTGAGCTGCCGTCTGCGGATGCGGTGATCGCCGGGGCGCCTGTGCCGGCGAGCCCCGACGAGTTGGTCGTGCTGATCGACACGATCCTGCGCGGGGCGTTCCGCGGTGACTTCGCCGTCGCGCTCGACCGCGCCGCGGCGTTCTGCCGGGTGCAGGCGTCAGGTGCGACTCACACCGCGGACGACTACGAGCCGACAGAGCCGGCTCGGGCCAGTGAGTTGACCACCCGGGCCCTTCGCCTCAGCAGCTACGGCCAGGATCTGGCGGCCGCTGCCGTGCTGTGGCGCACGGACGCCCTCGCCTGAGCCGATCTCAGCGGACGCTGAGGGCGTGAGGAACCCGGATACGAAAAGACCGGCCGGATATGAAAAGACCGGGCCGCAAGAACGCCTCTCGGCGGAAGGCCGCTCGCAGCGGCAAAAATTGGAGCCCGGGGTTATGCGGCCCGGCCATTCAATTGTAACGCGATGAGGCGATGGGTATTCCCGCCCTCTAGGCTCGGATCATGACCGGGCGCTTCGCACTCATGATCGATCCCGTGGCTGCCGACGTGCAGCGCTCCGACTTCGCGGACACGTTCACGCAGGTGGACGCCGCTGCGCCCGCGCTCAGCGTCGGGGAGCTGAGCACGCAGCGCGGTGACGGTGTTTTCGAATCCATCGGCGTGATCGATGGACATGCCCAGGAGGTGGTTCCGCACCTGGAGCGTCTCGCGCACTCCGCTCGGCTGTGCGACCTCCCGGTGCCGAATCTCGCGCAGTGGCGACAGGCGATCGATCATGCAGCGTCACAGCTCGGCGCGGGCGAGTCGGTCATCAAGCTCATCCTCAGCCGAGGAGTCGAGCACGGACCCACTCCGACCGCGTGGGTCACCGCTGCGCCGGCGGCCGACTTCACCGCCGTGAGGGAGAACGGGGTGCGGGTGGTCACTCTCGACCGCGGGTACGACCTGGACGCCGCAGAGCGGGCTCCGTGGCTGCTGCTGGGAGCGAAGACGCTGTCGTACGCCGTGAACATGGCCGCTCTTCGGGAGGCGCATCGACGGGGAGCGGACGATGCGATCTTCCTCTCGAGCGACGGCTTCGTGCTCGAGGCCCCGACCGCCTCGCTGATCCTCCGATTCGGAGACCGCTTCCTGACACCGGCCCCGACCGGTGGCATCCTGCACGGGACGACACAGCTCAGCGTCTACGAGCATCTCGCCGCTCAGGGCTTCGAGACCGGCTACGACCGCATCCCCGCGACCGACCTCACGCGGGCTGATGCTGCGTGGCTCGTGTCGAGCGTGCGCCTCGCGACGGCCATCACCTCCGTCGACGGCACGCCTCTCCCGGTCGACCGCACCCTCACGGCCGCCCTGAACCGCTACCTCCTCTCTCCCCGCACCTGACCTCTCCGACCTACCGCGCCCTCACCATGCCGCCCCACCGTGCCCGCACGGCGACGCCAGAACGGAGACCACCCGTCCGCTGCACGGCGTGTCTGGGCGCGACGCGCCATCACCTTCGCAACTGGTCTCCGTTTTGGCAGGAGGACGGGGATGGCCGGGGGACGGGGTGGCTGGGGGACGGGGTGGTGGAGTCAGACCGCCGGCGCGAGGTGGGCTCCGCGTGCGACGGCACCGCGGATCGCGGCCTCGACGAGATGCCACTCGTCGACGATCAGCTCATACGTGAAGCGCAGAGTCGTATACCCGGCAGCGGCAGCCGCGGCGTCACGCCGTAGGTCCTTGCTCCGCTCCTTCTCCCTGGCATGGTTCTCCCGGCCGTCGGCCTCGACGATCAGGAAGTCGCCGATGACGAGGTCGACCTCCCCGACACCGGAGACGTGAACCTGGGTCCTGACCGATATCCCGATCCGGTGCAGCCGAAGCCGGATGAGCGATTCGAGTCCGCTGTCCGCATCCGCACGAGCGAAGGCGACGAGCCAGCGCATCGACGTCGGAAGATGGCGTCGAAGCCAGATCAGCCCAGCGGGGGAGAGCAGTGATTGTCGCAAAGCCGATTCGAGCGCGGTGAAGAACGTCTCCTCGCCGCAGCACGCCGCGATCTGAAGGAGCGCATTCGGCACGGGAGCGGCTTCTCCGACGCGAACGTGGCCTTCATCCCAGTGCAGCACGCAGGCGTCGCACTGCGATCGTGGAGTCCCTGCAGCTCCCATCCAGATGTGATTCGTGGAAGGAAGCTCGAGCACCCAGAGCCGGTGCGCCGCTGCCGCTTGGGCACATCCGAGCGTTCCTCCGTGAGACGCGGCATGGATCCAGGCCTCCGCAGTGTCGGGCAGCGCATAGACACCCTGACGCGGTCGCAGTACTTCACCGGAGTGCACCGCGCGCGAGAGCTCATCGCGGCTCACACCCCTCCGGCGAAGCTCCGATGTCCGTGCCATCCGCCCGAGCGCGCCCAGCACAGAAGCGGCGCGCACGAAGGACATCGCCCGATACTGCCCTGAGCACGCCATCGGTCGAGGCCGAAACCGCACGAGCTATGGACAACTCCCTGCATTCCGCGCCGGTGCAGGCACAGTGCACCTCGCCCCGGGTAAGCCGAAACCCAGACCATCCGACGGTGCGACGGCGTGTCAACAGCTGACACGCCGGCAGCCACTCGAGTGGCCTGGGTTTTGGAGGAACAGCCGCAGGGGAGGGGAATCAGCAGTAGGGGAGAGCAGTGGGCTCAACCGAAGCGGCCGGAGACGTAGTCCTCGGTGGCCTGCACGGACGGAGTGGTGAAGATGCTCGTGGTGTCGTCGTACTCGATGAGCTTGCCGGGCTTGCCGGTACCGGCGATGTTGAAGAACGCCGTCTTGTCGGAGACTCGGGACGCCTGCTGCATGTTGTGCGTCACGATCACGATGGTGAACTCGTTCTTGAGCTCGCCGATCAGCTCCTCGATGGCGTAGGTCGAGATGGGGTCGAGCGCGGAGCAGGGCTCGTCCATCAACAGCACCTGCGGCGACACGGCGATCGCGCGCGCGATGCACAGACGCTGCTGCTGACCGCCGGACAGGCCGGAGCCGGGCTTGTCGAGGCGGTCCTTGACCTCGTTCCACAGGTTCGCACCCGTGAGCGACTTCTCGACGAGCGCATCCTGATCGCTCTTCGACATGCGGCTGTTGTTGAGCTTCACGCCGGCGAGGACGTTCTCCTTGATAGACATCGTGGGGAACGGGTTGGGGCGCTGGAAGACCATGCCGACCTGTCGACGCACCAGCACCGGGTCGATGCCGGGGCCGTAGAGGTCCTTGCCGTCGAGCAGCACCTCTCCCTCGACGCGGGCACCGGGGATGACCTCGTGCATGCGGTTGAGCGTGCGCAGGAAGGTGGACTTGCCGCAGCCGGAGGGGCCGATGAACGCGGTCACGCTGCGCGGCTGGATGTCGAGGGAGACGCCCTCCACGGCGAGGAAGTCGCCGTAGTAGACGTTCAGGTCGTTGACTTCGATGCTCTTGGACACTGCAGTTCCTTGCTTTTCGGGTCGAGGCTCAGCGGCCGGTCTTGGGGGCGAAGATCTTCGCGACCAGCCGCGCGATCAGGTTGAGCAGCATGACGATGATGATGAGCGTCAGGGCGGCGGCCCATGCTCGTTCCACGTATGCCTCAGCGGGAATGCCCTGGTACGCGTACTGCGAATACGTGAACACCGGGAGGGTCTGCATGCGACCGCTGAACAGGTTGTAGTTCATGGCGTCGGTGAATCCGGCCGTGAGCAGCAGCGGCGCGGTCTCGCCGATCACGCGGGAGATGGCGAGCATCACACCCGTCGTGATGCCGGCGATCGACGTCGGCAGGACCACCTTGACGATCGTGAGCCACTTCGGCACGCCGAGCGCGTAAGACGCCTCGCGCAGCTCGTTCGGCACCAGCCGCAGCATCTCCTCGGTGGAGCGCACGACGACCGGGATCATGAGCACGGCCAGGGCGACCGAGCCCGCGATACCCATACGCACACCGGGCCCGAAGATCAGCGCGAACACCGCGTAGGCGAAGAGACCAGCGACGATCGAGGGGATACCCGTCATGACGTCGACGAGGAACGTGATGGTGCGTGCCATCCGTCCGCCCTTGCCGTACTCGACCAGATAGACGGCCGTCATCAGGCCGATGGGGATCGAGATGATCGCAGCAGCCAGCGTGACGAGCAGCGTGCCGATCACCGCGTGCAGGGCGCCGCCTCCCTCGCCGAGCACACCACGCATCGACGAGGAGAAGAAGAGTCCGTCGAAGCGGGCGACGCCGTTGGCGACCACGGTGATCGCCACCGAGACCAGCGGGACCATCGCGATCGCGAACGCCGAGGTGACGATGCCGGTGATCAGACGGTCGAGCGCCTTCCTGGAACCCTCGACGATGCGCGACATCACGTAGATGAGCACGAGGTAGATCACAGCGCCGAGCACGACGGAGCCGGCGATGTTGAGGTCGGATCCGCTGGCGACGGCCTCGAGGGCGAACGGCGTGAATCCGATCAGGAGCGAGACGGCGAGCAGGGCCCAGGGCGCCCAGCGGGGGAGGTGTCCCGAGCTGAGCGAGAGCTGAGAGGGGGCCGCGCTGGCCGTGCGAGCGGACTCGGGGGCGGTAACGGTCATGTCAGTTCGCTCCCGAGAATTCCTTGCGGCGGTTCACGAACCAGCGTGCGAGAGCGTTCACCGCGAACGTCACGACGAACAGGATCAGACCGGTCGCGATGAGGATGTTGATGTTGACCTGGTAGGCCTCCGGGAACGTCAGCGCGATGTTGGCGGCGATCGTGGAGGGGTTGGTGGAGGTGAGCAGTTCGAACGTGACCGCCTTGCTCACCGAGAGCACCATCGCGACGGCCATGGTCTCACCGAGCGCGCGGCCGAGGCCGAGCATCGAGGCGGACACGATTCCGGAGCGGCCGAAGGGGAGGACAGCCATCCGCACCATCTCCCAGCGGGTGGCTCCCAGGGCGAGGGCTGCCTCCTCGTGGAGGCGAGGGGTCTGCAGGAAGATCTCGCGGCAGATGGCCGTGATGATTGGGACGACCATGACCGCGAGCACCATGGCGGCGGTGAGGATCGTGCGGCCCGTGGGCGAGACCACACCGTCGAAGAAGGGGATCCAGGAGGCGTTCGTGTTCAGCCAGACGTAGATGGGCTGAACCGCCGGCGCGAGGACCAGGATTCCCCAGAGGCCGAACACGACCGAGGGGACGGCGGCCAGCAGATCGACCACGTAGCCGAGCCCTTGGGCGAGGCGGCGCGGGGCGTAGTGCGTGATGAAGAGCGCGACCCCGAGCGAGAGGGGGACTGCCAGCAGAAGGGCGAGGAAAGCCGCCCACACGGTCCCGAACAGGAGCGGGCCGACGTAGTCCCAGAAGTTGGTCTTGAGGAGCGAGGCGTCTTCTGCCGTCGCGGTGAAGGCGGGGATCGACTGAACGATGAGGAAGATCGCGACCGCGGCCAGCGTGATCATGATCATGGATCCGGCGGCGACCGCCGTTCCGGAGAACCAGAGGTCACCGGCGCGTTTCTTCGCGACGATGCGCGTCGACGCCGGCGAGGTCGTGGCTGTCATGGGAGCTGCTTCCTGCTCAGTGGAGATCGGGTGTCTGACGCGAGCAGACGGTCTCCGGGATGCCGCGGGGCATCCCGGAGACCGTCACCAGCTCACTTGATGAGGTCGATCGCAGCCTGTGCCTGCGTGCGCAGGTCGTCCGAGATCGGGGCGCTGCCGGCGTTGGTCGCGGCGGCTTCCTGGCCTTCGGCGCTGATCGCGGTCGTGAAGAACGCCTTGGTCAGTGCGGCGACGTTCTCGTCCTCGTACTCGGCGCAGCCGATGAGGTAGCTGACGAGGAGAACCGGGTAGGCGCCTTCGGCGGTGGTGGTGCGGTCGATCGCGAAGGCGAGGTCGCCGTCGGTGCGGCCTTCCTCGATCTTCGAGGCGTCGAGCGTGGCTGCGGCGCCCTCGGCCGAGTGCGGCACGAACTCGTCGCCGACCTTGACGTTGACCGACGAGAAGTCCGCCGCCTGCGAGGAGTCGATGTAGCCGATGAGGCCCTGACCGCCCTTGACGGCGTTGGCGACGCCCGAGGTCTTCTCCGCGGACTCGCCGGCGAGGTCGGCCGGCCACTCCTCGACGCTGCCTGCGGTCCACACGTCACCCGCGGTCTGCGCGAGGTAGTCGGTGAAGTTGCCCGTGGTGCCCGACTTGTCGGAGCGGTGCACGGGGGTGATCGCGAGGTCGGGGAGCTTCGCGTCGGGGTTGTCCTTGGCGATCGCCGGGTCGTTCCAGTTGGTGATCTTGCCGGCGAAGATCGACGCGATGGTCGTCGGGTCGAGGTTCAGCTCGTCGACCCCGTCGAGGGAGAAGACGATGGCGATCGGCGACACGTAGGCCGGGATCTCGACGAGGTCGGAGCCGTCGACGCAGGCGCCGAAGCCGCCGGCCGAGATCTCGTCGGTCTTGAACGCACGGTCGGAACCGGCGAAGTTGACCGCGCCCTGCTGGAAGGACTCGCGTCCACCACCGGAGCCCTGCGGGTCGTACTCGACCTGGGCGTCGGGGTTGGTCTTCTGGAACTCCGCGGTCCAGGCCTGGATGGCGACCTGCTGCGAGGAGGCGCCGGCGCCGACGAGCGAGCCGCTGACCGCTGCGCTGTCGGAGGTGGGAGCGTCGGTGGAACCGGTGCCTGCTTCGTTCGCGGCACAGCCGGCGAGTGCGAGAGCGGCGACGGCGCCAATGGCGCCGATTCGTGCGATTCGGGAGATCTTCACTGTGGATCCTTCGATCTGGAATGGGTGGGGCCCGGTGCAGGGCACACAGTGACGCTATGGGCGACGGTTAACGAGACTCTCCCGAGCAGGTGAACGGCAGGTGAACGGCGGGCGACTCTCTGGGGGTCTCCCGCGGGATTCCGGGCCTGGGCCGTTGAGCCTGTCGAAGCGTCAGACCTTGGGGACGTGCGTCTCGATCGCGATGATCCCGGATCCGGGGTTGGTCGCAGAGAGATGCACGACCGAGAACGCCGCCGGTTCGAGGTCCGACGCACTGCTGAGATACGACCCTTGGATGGTGCCGGTCGCCAGCGCGATCTCCGAGAGCAGGCCCGGCAGCACGGGGCCGTGACTGCACACCACGGCCGGCTTGCCTGCGCGGATCCGGCGGCCGACGACGGAACGCAGATCGGAGTCTCCGTCCTCCCAGGCGTCCTGGCTGATCTTCTCGGTCTTCACGATCTTGCGATCCAACGCGCGCGCGAGCGGAGTGACCGTCTCGACGCAGCGCACCGCATCGCTCGACACGATCCGGCGCACGCCGAAGGCACGAAGCGGTCCGACGATCGACTTGGCCTGCTTCCGTCCGCGGTCGGTCAGGGGGCGGGAGGCATCGGATCCGTCCCACTCCGAGCGGGCAGTGGCCTTCGCATGGCGCAGCGCGATCACCGGGAACGTGCGCAGCACACCGTCGTCGACGAGCTTGGCGAAGAAGTCCAGGATCTCGAGATCGACCGGGTAGCTCAGGCGTGCGCGGGCCTTCTTCACGCTGACCCACTCGAGCGCGGCGATCTCCCGGTTCGGCACGAAGGTCGATTCGCGGATGGCCACGTCCGTCGCCTCCGCGGCCCAGTAGTGCACGACCTTCTGCTTCTGCGAGGCGAGCAGGTACCGGCTCACGCCGACCGAGACGCCCAGCGACACCCGGATGCCGGTCTCCTCGTGCACCTCGCGGACGGCGGTCTCGGCGAGCATCTCGCCGGGGTCGACCTTCCCCTTGGGCAGCGTGACGTCACGGTACTTGGTGCGGTGGATCAGCAGGATGCGCAGCTTGCCGTCGACCAGACGCCACACGACGGCACCCGCCGCGTACACCGCCTTGTCCGTCCACTTCGC
>NZ_QOAY01000110.1:20507-23676 GCF_003314775.1 Microbacterium sp. H6
CGTCGTCGTGTCGGCCGGGAGCTGCAGCTGCCGGCCGCTCATCGAACCGCCCGAGCCCGACGGCGCCGCTGGATCAACCCCATGGTCTTATCCTGCAGGTCGATCAGAGGCTTGCCGTCCGCATCCGTGGCGTGGCGCGTCCAGACTCCCTCAGGGCCGAGGTGCCACGACGAGGTGCCGTCGTCCATCGCCAGGTCGAAGAACGTGCTGAGCTCCTTGAGGTGGGCGGGGTCGGTGACGCGCACGAGGGCCTCGACACGACGGTCCAGGTTGCGGTGCATCATGTCAGCGCTGCCGATGTAGACCTGCGGGTCGCCGCCGTTCTCGAAGGCGAAGATACGCGAGTGCTCCAGGTAACGCCCGAGGATGCTGCGAACCGTGATGTTGTCGCTGATGCCGTCGAGGTCGGTGCGGAGACTGCAGATGCCGCGCACCCAGACGTCGACCTTCACTCCTGCCGCGCTCGCCCGGTAGAGAGCGTCGATGATCTCCTCGTCGACCATCGAGTTCACCTTGATGCGGATGTGCGCGGGGATGCCGGCCTCGGCGTTCTTGCGCTCCGCGTCGATCTGACGCACGAGCCCCTTGCGCAGGTGCAGAGGGGCGACCAGCAGGCGCTTGAACTTCTTCTCGATCGCGTAGCCGCTGAGTTCGTTGAACAGACGCGTCAGGTCTTTTCCGACCTGCGCATCCGCGGTGAACAGTCCGAAGTCCTCGTAGATGCGGCTGGTCTTCGGGTTGTAGTTGCCGGTGCCGACATGCGAGTAGTGCTGGAGCTTGCCGTCTTCCTCGCGGATCACGAGGGCGAGCTTGCAGTGCGTCTTGAGTCCGACCAGGCCGTACACCACGTGCACGCCGGCCTTCTCCAGCTTGCGGGCCCAGACGATGTTGTTCGCCTCATCGAATCGCGCCTTCACCTCGACGAGAGCGAGCACCTGCTTGCCCGCCTCGGCCGCGTCGATGAGCGCCTGCACGACGGGGCTGTCTCCGGAGGTGCGGTACAGCGTCTGCTTGATGGCGAGCACGTGCGGGTCGCGGGCGGCCTGCTCGAGGAACGCCTGCACGCTGGTGGTGAACGACTCGTACGGGTGGTGGACGAGCACGTCGGACTTGCGGATCGCTTTGAAGATGTCGGCCCGGGTGCTCGATCCCGCGGGCTGGAAGGCGACGGCGGTGGTGGGCAGGTGCGGCGGGTACCGCAGGTCGGGGCGGTCGATCCGCGACAGGTCGAAGAGTCCGCGCAGATCGAGCGGCCCTGGAAGGCGATAGACCTCCAGGTCGGTGATGTCGAGTTCCCGGACCAGCAGGTCCATGGTCACGTCGTCCATGTCGTCGGTGATCTCGAGCCGGATCGGAGGCCCGAACCGACGACGCAGCAGCTCGGCTTCGAGCGCCTGGATCAGGTTCTCGCTCTCGTCCTCCTCGATCTCCACGTCTTCGTTGCGGGTGAGACGGAACGCATGATGGTCGAGCACCTCCATGCCGGGGAAGAGGTCGCCGAGATGGTTGGCGATGAGCTCTTCGAGCCGCAGGAAGCGCTTGATCTCGCCGCCGCCCGGTACCTCGACGAAGCGGGGGAGCATGGGCGGCACCTTGAGACGCGCGAACTCCTGGCGCCCCGTGCGGGCGTTGCGGATGCGGATCGCGAGGTTCAGCGACAGACCGGAGATGTACGGGAACGGGTGGGCGGGATCCACGGCGAGGGGCATCAGCACCGGGAAGACCTGTGCGGAGAAGTACTCGGAGAGCGCCGTGCGCTCGTCGTCGGTCAGCTCCGACCAATCGGCGATCTCGATTCCGGATTCGGCGAGAGCGGGTCGCACCAGCGACGTCCATGCGTCGGCATGGCGCAGCTGCAGCGCGTGTGCCTCGCGCGAGATGTCGGCGAGGGCGTCGACGGGGGAGCGGCCGATGTTGGTGGGCACGGCGAGGCCGGTCATGATGCGTCGCTTGAGGCCAGCGACGCGCACCATGAAGAACTCGTCGAGGTTGCTCGCGAAGATCGCCAGGAAGTTGGCCCGCTCCAGTTCGGGGAGCGACGGATCCTCGGCGAGCTCCAGCACGCGCTGGTTGAAGGCGAGCCAGCTCAGCTCGCGATCCAGGTAGCGGTGGTCGGGGAGCTGGGCGTCGTAGGACTCGATGGCGTCGAAGTCGTCGTCTTCGGCATCACCCAGCCCGGCGTCGGCGAGTGCGGGATCGATCATGGGGTACATCTAAGCACCGAGAAGTGACGCGCGTGTGAACGGAGTCGCCTCACCCCGCGCTGGCCAGACCTTCGTCTTCGTTGACGTTGAAGCGGTAGCCGACGTTGCGCACCGTTCCGATGATCTGCTCCTGATCGCCGAGCTTCGCCCTCAGTCGTCGCACGTGCACATCGACGGTGCGGGTGCCCCCGAAGTAGTCGTATCCCCAGACCTCGCTCAGCAGCTGCTCCCTGGTGAAGACGCGAGCCGGGTGGGTCGCCAGGAAATGCAGCAGCTGGAACTCCTTGTAGGTGAGGTCCAGAGGTCTGCCGCGCAGCTTCGCCGAGTAGGACTGCTCGTCGATGGTCACGCCGGATGCCTGCACGCGTGCGGGTTCGGCGACCTCGTCGCGTCGTGCCAGCACGAGACGCAGCCTGGCATCGATCTCCGCCGGACCCGCGGTGGAGAGGAGCACGTCATCGATGCCCCAGTCGCCGGAGAGGGCGCTCATCCCGCCCTCCGTGACGACGAGCAGCAGCGGGGAGTCCTGTCCTGCCGTCCGCAGCAGACGGCACAGCGACTTCGCCCCGACGAGGTCGTGACGGCCGTCGACGATCACGACATCATGATCGGGCGCACTGATCAATTGCGAGGGCTCTGCGGGGATCTGGCGCGTGCGGTGGCTCAACAGCTCGAGCGCGGGGAGCACCTGCTCGGAGAGCGGAGCGTTGGTCAGAACCAGGACCTGGGCCACACGCACTCCTCACAGACGCGGATCGACGTCGTGCCGCCATGATACCGGGAGCGATAGGTCACAATGGAGACATGACGGATCCCGCACTCGCACCGCGCAACGCGTTCGTCGGTGTGCTCGTCGTCTGGGCCACGGCCTTCCTCGCGACCGTCGTCATCGGCATCTTCGTGCCGGAGGAGTGGCGTGTGCCGTGGCTCCTCGTCGGCTTCGGCGGCGTCGTGCTCCTGTCGTT
>NZ_QOAY01000110.1:23700-25691 GCF_003314775.1 Microbacterium sp. H6
CGTGCAGCTCTGGTACGGGCGCACTCAGGGCTTCATCTTCCGGGTGGCCGGCAGCGTGATCGGCGCTCTGCTGCTGATGGGGATCATCTCGGTCGGGTTCGGCCTCGCAGCGCTGATCCCGACCTGATTCCCGCCTGATCCCCGCCGGACGGCGGCGCGGCGCGGTAAGGTGGAGCACATGGACCTCATGGCGCTCGAAATCTTCTTCATCGGCCTGCTGGGCCTTGCGAGCCTCGCTATCGTCTTCGTCTCGGCGGTGGTGCTGCGCAACCTCTTCCGCGGCCAGCGCTGACTCGACGATGCTCGAGCTTCCCGTCGATCTTCCGGCCGATCTCGTCCCCTTCGCGTGGCTGATCGGCGTCTGGGAAGGCACCGGCGTCATCGACTATCCGGTCGGCGACGAGCGTCTGCAGGGAGAGTTCACGCACCGGGTCAGCTTCAGCCATGACGGCGGTCCTTTCCTGAACTACTCCGGAACGGCCACCCTTCTGACCGAGGAGGGTGCTCCGGCGGCCGCACTGCTCGCCGAGACCGGATTCTGGCGACTCGCGCGTCCGGCGGCAGCGGCTGATCCCGGCCCCGCGCTGTTGCCTCCCACCGCGCCGGCCGTGATCCGCACAGTCGACGACGTGGAGGAGTTGCGCGCTCCGAGCGGCGGATTCCCGATCGAGGTCTCTCTCGCACACGCCGACGGTGCCCTCGAGCTCTACATCGGCGAGATCAACGGGCCGCGCATCGACATCGGCTCCGATGCCGTCGTGCGCAGCGCCGGCGCGAAGGTCCACACCGCCTCTTCCCGCATGTACGGCCTCGTAGACGGTCATCTGCTGTGGGCGTGGGACATCGCCGCCCTCGGCACGCCTTTGCGCTCGCATGCATCGGCCCGGTTGGCCAAGGTCTGACGTGTCCGCCTTCCACCAGGTCGACGGTGCGGTCTCCGACGGCGAGGTCATCACTCATTTCGGTGATGCCTTCCGCGAGCAGCGGCGTCTCGCCGACGGCGCGGCCCTTGCGCCGCTCGGGGATCGCACGGTCATCGAGGTGGCGGGTCCCGAGCGCCTCACCTGGCTCGACTCGATCACCTCGCAGTCGGTGGGGCGTCTCGCGCCAGGAGACAGCACGGAGCTGCTGATCCTCGACCCGCAGGGTCGCGTCGAGCACGCCGCCGGAATCCTCGACGACGGCTCATCGGCGTGGTTGATCGTCGACAGCGGCGATGCGGAAGCGCTCGCCGCCTGGCTGACGCGCATGAAGTTCCGTACCCAGGCGACGGTAGAGGTGCGCTCCGACCTCGAGCTGGTCGGCTACATCGACGGCGGGACCGTCGGAGCGAGAATCACCGCTGCCGCGTTCGCCCCGAACGGCGTCGCCCTCGTCTGGGCAGACCCGTGGCAGCGCATCAGCGTCGGAGGTCATCAGTACGCGGAGGTCGCAGAGCATCCTGCCACCGATTTCGCCTGGCGGGTGGCCGTCGTCACGGAGGAATCCGCTCGTGCTCTCGCCGGTTCCCTCGATCGGGAAGCCCTCGCAGGGACTCTTGCGGCCGAGGCGCTGCGGGTCGCGGCGTGGCGTCCTCGGTGGACGACCGAGGTGGGCGAGCGCTCGCTGCCCCACGAGTCCGACTGGATCCGCAGCGCGGTCCACCTGAACAAGGGCTGCTACCGCGGCCAGGAGACCGTCGCCAAGGTGCACAACCTCGGGCATCCGCCTCGACGGCTGGCCGCACTCCACCTCGATGGCAGCGATGCCGTCCTGCCGGAGCCCGGTGCGCCGGTCTTCGCGGGCGATGACGAGGTCGGCCACCTGACCTCCGTGGCCCGGCACCACGAAGACGGCCCGATCGCGCTCGCGATCCTCTCCCGGCGCGCACCCGTCGGCGACCTCGTCGTGCGTGCGGAGGGCATCGACATCGCTGCGTCCCAGCAGGTGATCGTCCCGGCGGATGCCGGTTCCGTGGCCGACATCCCGCGCCTCACACGGCTGTCGCGACG
>NZ_QOAY01000061.1:0-2577 GCF_003314775.1 Microbacterium sp. H6
CGCGCCGCTGGTGCGTCATGGCTCGGCTGCCGAGGTCTTCGCCGAGCTGATGGCAGGGCTCCCGGCGACGCCGTGACCCTCGCTGCGGCCCGGATCGCGGGCTGCTCCGCGCTGTGGACGAATGACCGACGCCTGGCAGCGGCCTCCCACGGGCTCGCGGTCGATATCCTGAGCGACCGCGACTGGACCCGCGTCCTCCCGGGTTCGACCGGGCTAGAGGATCACGGTGGATTTGCCGTGCACGATCACGCGATCCTCGGCGTGCCACTGCACGGCGCGGGCGAGCACGAGGCGCTCGACGTCGGCACCGCGACTCTGCAGCTCGGCGGCCGACTCGGAGTGGGTGACGCGCGTGACGTCCTGTTCGATGATCGGTCCCTCGTCGAGATCGGCCGTCGCGTAGTGCGCGGTCGCGCCGATCAGCTTGACGCCACGGTCCTTGGCGCGAGCGTACGGGTTCGCTCCGATGAACGCGGGCAGGAACGAGTGGTGGATGTTGATGACCGGAGCTTCGAGGCGCGTGATGAAGTCGTCGGAGAGGATCTGCATGTAGCGGGCGAGCACGACGAGGTCGACGTTCCCGCGCAGCAGTTCGAGCTGACGATCCTCCATGGCGGCCTTGTCGCCGGAGGGGATGTGCACGAACGGCACACCGAACGAGCGGACGGCCTCGGCCAGGTCGGGGTGGTTGGACACGACCATGGTGATGTCGATGTCGAGCTGTCCGCGCTGCGTACGCCACAGCAGCTCCATGAGGCAGTGATCGTACTTCGAGACGAAGATCGCGACGCGCTTGCGGCGGGCCACGTCGTGCAGCGACCACTCCATGCCGAAGCGCTCGGCGACGGCCGCGATGTCGGCTTCGAGTGCCGGGCGCGCCGCTGCCAGACCGTCGAGGTGGATGACCGTGCGCTGGAAGAAGCGTCCGCCCTCGGAGTCGGTCGAGTGCTGATCGAGCGAGATGATGTTCGCGCCGTGATGAGCGAGCACGCCGGCGACGGCGGCGACGATGCCGGGCTGGTCGTCGCAGGCGATGAGCAGGCGGGCGGTATCGGGCTGAGACATGGGGGCTCCTCGAGGGTGTGCATCGATTCTGCCGTGGATGCGCCGAGCGGGCGAATCGCGAAAGATCACCCGCTGCACTGCCTGCGCACTGCACCGCTCTCACCTACCCTGAGAGCATGAATGCGAGTGACCTCGGCCTCGTGCTGATCCCGCTGCTCGCCGTGGCGGCGCCGCTTCTCGCACGCGGCGTGCGACCGGTGGTCCGGGTGCCCATCGTGGTGTTCGAGCTCGTGCTCGGCATCCTCGTCGGTCCCGCTGTCTTCGGCTGGGTCGAACCGGGACCGCTGCTGGAGAAGCTCAGCGATTTCGGCCTCGCGCTGCTGTTCTTCGTCGCCGGAACCGAGATCGACTTCAAGATGGTGGCGGGCAAGCCGCTCGCGCGCGCCTCTCTGGGCTGGCTGCTCAGCGTGCTCCTGGGCATAGGCCTGGGCTTCTTCTTCGCGCCGGGAGAGGGGATGGTGGTGGTCGGCATCGCGCTCAGTTCCACGGCGCTGGGCACCCTGATGCCGATCCTGCGCGATGCCCGCGAGCTCGACACCCCCTTCGGCCGTGCCATCAGCGCGATCGGCGCGGTGGGCGAGTTCCTCCCGTTGATCGCGATCTCGATCTTCCTCAGCACGCGGACCACGCCGATCGCCACGGCCGTGCTGCTGACCTTCGTGGTGCTCGCCGGGCTCGCGGTGCTGCTGGCGCACCGCGTCCCGCACGGGCGGCTGCACGGCATCGTGCGGGCGACACTGCACACCTCGGATCAGTTCGGCGTGCGCTTCGTGATCCTGCTCATCGCCGCTCTCGTCGGGCTGAGCGTCATGCTCGATCTCGACATGCTGCTCGGGGCTTTCGTGGCCGGGGCGGTCTGGCGCATCATCATGGCGCGTGCACCGAAGAAGGACGCGGAAGAGGTCGAGAGCAAGATCGAGGCGATCGCCTTCGGTTTCCTCGTGCCGATCTTCTTCCTCTACACCGGGGTCACGTTCGATCTGCAGGCATTGCTGTCTTCGCCGACGGCGCTGGGGCTGGTGCCCGTCTTCCTGATCGCTCTGCTCGTGATCCGCGGATCCGCGGCGCAGCTCTCGGCGCCGGCGGGGATGAGCGTGCGCGACCGCGCGGCCCTCGGACTGCTCGCCGCGACGGGCCTGCCGATCATCGTGGCTGTCACCGCCATCGGTGTGGATCAGAAGATGCTCGACACCGGCACGGCTGCGGCGCTCGTCGGAGCCGGAATGCTGTCCGTGCTGCTGTATCCCCTGATCGGGATGACGCTCCGTGGCGACCGCGCGGAGGTCGTGGGCCCGCGACTGGCCGACAAGACACGACAGGGAGAGCTGTGACCACCGCATCCGCGCTGCTGACACAGGCCGTGCACGACCTGAAGGGCGCTCCGAAGGAAGGGCTCGGCGAACAGCGCGATTCGCGCTGGCGCGGGCGTCGCATCGTCAGGGTCGGTGAGGCGTGGCACCTGGGTGTGCTGCTGCTGACCGAGACACATGCGCTGGCGACGGCCGAGGTCCT
>NZ_QOAY01000266.1:0-9471 GCF_003314775.1 Microbacterium sp. H6
CACCGCTCCCGCCGCACCGACCCCCGGGCGCCGTCGGCACTCGGCATCCGACCCCGCCGCCGCGGTGATCGCGTCGGCGGCCGACTCGCCTCGTCCGGTCGTGATCGAGCCGACGACGCCGAGCCGCTCCTTCTGGACGCGCATCGATCGTCCGTTCGTGTTCGGGTTCCTGGTGACTCTCGGCGGCCTGGGCGCGATCGTGATCGGTCTCGCGCTGTCGAACCTGTCCACGGTGCTGATCTACATCGCACTGGCGCTGTTCGGTGCGCTCGGACTCGACCCCGCCGTGCGCTTCCTGGAGCGCCGCGGTCTCTCCCGCGTCATCTCGGTCGTCATCACGATCCTCGCGCTCATCGTCGTGTTCGCCCTGGTGATCTGGATGATCGTCCCCGTGGTGATCGATCAGATCGTGAGCTTCGTGCAGTCCGTGCCCGGCATGATCAAGGACTTCACCCACAGCGACATCTACGCGACCCTGGAAGCGCAGTTCGGCGATCAGTTCCAGGACCTCGTCGCCCAGGTGCAGTCGTTCCTGACCGACTTCGGCAACCTGGCCACGATCGGCGGCGGCGCCCTCGCCGTCGGCGCCTCGATCGCCACCAGCATCTCCGGCGCCATCGTCGTGCTCGTCCTCACGCTGTACTTCCTCGCATCGCTCCCCACCATGAAGCAGGGGATGCTGCGTCTCGCCCCGGCCCGCGACCGGGCTCGCGCCGGAGACATCGCCGACCAGATCACCGACTCGGTGGGCGGTTATGTGATGGGGATGGTGATCCTGGCGTTCTGCAACGCGACGCTGGCCTTCCTCCTGTACCTGTTCCTCGGACTGCCGTTCCCGCCGCTGATGGCGGCGATCGCCTTCTGCATCACGCTGATCCCTCTGGTCGGCTCCGTGCTGTTCTGGATCCTCGGCACCTGCCTCGCGCTGTTCACCAACCCGATCGCCGCCCTGGTCTTCGCGGCGATCTACCTCGTCTACATGCAGATCGAGGCGTACGTGATCACCCCACGTGTGATGAACAAGGCGGTGTCGGTCCCCGGTTCGCTGGTCGTGATCGGGGCCCTGGCCGGAGGCACCCTGCTCGGTCTGCTCGGTGCCCTGGTGGCGGTACCGGTGACCGCGTCGATCCTCATCATCATCAAGCAGGTCCTCGTGCCGAAGCAGGACGCCAGGATCTGACCCCGCAACGACGAAGCGCCCAGACCCTGTGCGGGTCCGGGCGCTTCTGTCTGTGCGACTCAGCTGAGGTCGTTGTCGGACAGCCACTTCTTGGCGATGTCCTCCGCCGACTTCTGGTCCACCGTGCTCTGCACGTTGAGGGCGACGAGCTCTTCTGCGGTGAGCTTCTTGCTGACCGCGTTGATCACGTCGGAGATCTCGTCGGCGACGTCGCTCGAGGCGATCGGCACGACGTTCGAGGCCAGGATGATGTTCTCCGGGTCTTCGAGCGCGACGATGTCCTCGGTCTGGAACGCCGGGTCGGCCGAGTAGATGTCCGCCACCTGGATCTCACCGGCGAGCAGGGACTCCAGCGTGGTCGGGCCGGTCGCGGAGAAGCCGAGGTCGACGCCGTACACCTCCTTGGCCTTCGCGGGGCCGTAGGGGCGCTGCTCGAACTCCGGTGCTGCACCGATCGTGACCGGGGTGGTCACCTTGGAGAGGTCGCCGATCGTGGTGAGGCCGTTCTCCTCGGCGAAGCTCTTGAGCACCGTGTAGGTGTCCTGGTCGGAGGCTTCGGCGTAGTCGAGAGCGGTCAGGCCGTCGGGCAGCGCGTCCTTCAGGGCCGCGTACACGTCGTCCGGGCTGGTGGCGGTCGCGTCCTTGTCGAGGTACTCGAGCAGGTTGCCCGTGTACTCCGGGAACAGGTCGATCGCACCGGACTCGACGTCGGGCATGTAGGCGTCACGCTGGCCGATGCTGAACTGTCGGTCGACGTCGAAGCCTGCGCCCTCCAGCGCCTGGGCGTAGATCTCGGCGATGATCTCGTTCGAGTAATAGGCCTGCGAGCCGATGACGATGGTGTCGTCGCCGGAGCTCGATCCTTCGCTCGGGGCGTCGAGCGGGTTGCTGTTCGCGCAACCGCCGAGGACGAGCACCGCGGCGAGCGCGGCTCCACCGGCGAGGGCGAGACGTGACTTCCGTGCTGTGAACATGGGGACTTCCTCTTCTCTGGGACAACGGGGGTGAGGCTGTGGAACGTGTTTCGGCTGTGGTGTGTTTCAGGCAGTGGCCGGTGCCGGTGTGGCGGCGGCTGCGCGGGAGCGGCGCTTCGTGGTCGGCGCTCGCAAGCCCGCGGGAACGGCGGCGTGCTGGAGGAGGGCGAAGATCAGGTCGACGACCAGCGCGAGCACGGCCACGAGGATCGCGCCGCCGAGCACCTGGTCGAACTTGCGCAGGGGGATGCCCTGGATGATCGGCCAGCCGAGGCCGCCAAGGTTCACGTACGCGGCGATGGTGACCGTGGCGATCACCTGCAGCAGCGCCGCCCGGATGCCACCGACCAGCAGCGGGAGTCCGAGGGGCACCTCGACCTTCCAGAACACCTGCCACTCGGTCATGCCCATCGAGCGCGCGGAGTCGAGCACGCGACGGTCGATGGCCTCGAGCCCGGTGTAGGCACCGGCGAGGAGGGAGGGGATCGCGAGGAGCACGAACGTGATGATCGCGGCCTCGGGCACCCGCAGCACGCCCAGGATCAGCACGAGCAGCACCATCAGGCCGAACGACGGGATGGCGCGCGCCGCACCCGACACCGCGACGGCGATCTCGCGGCCCTTGCCGGTGTGGCCGATGAGCCACCCGAGCGGTATCGCGATGACGCCGGCGATCAGCACCGAGATCAACGTGTAGTACATGTGCTGGCCGAAAAGGACCGGCAGCGAGTAGGTGCCCACCCACCGGTCGGGGGAGAAGAGCCAGGCGAAGGCTTCCGTGAAGACGTTCATGCGGCTGCCCCCAGTGCGGCGGTCTGCTTCGCCGCGGACGGCGTCTTGGCGGCGCGCGTCCAGGGCATGAGGGCACGGCCAAGGAGCATGAGCAGCAGGTCGATGAGGAGGGCGATCACGACGACGGCGATCACTCCGGCGAAGACCTCGGCGAGGATGCGTCGCTGCAGACCGTTGGTGAAGAGGTAGCCGAGGTTGGTCACCCCGACCAGGATGCCGACCGTGGCGAGGGAGATGGTGCTCACGGCTGCCACGCGGAGACCGGCGAGCACCACGGGGCCGGCGAGCGGGAAGTCGACCGTCCAGAATCGGCGGAAGCCGCCGTATCCCATCGCGGTGGCCGACTGGCGGATGGCGGGGTCGACCGAGTCGAGGCCGTCGGACACGGCCCGCACGAGGATCGCGACCGCGTAGATCGTGAGGCCGATGATGAGGTTCACGGGGCTGCGGGCGGGATAGCCGGCGATCGAGGGGAGCAGGATCAGCAGCGCGAGGGAGGGGATCGTGTAGAGCAGTCCGGTGAGGACGATGACCGGCCCCTTGACCAGCTGATAGCGCCACGCGACCCACCCGAGGGGCAGCGACAGCACGAAGCCGAGCACGATCGCGATCGCACTCTGCTGCAGGTGGATGGCGGTCAGCTCGAGGATGAGGCCGATGTTGTCGACGATCCAGTTCACGGAGCGCCCTTCGTCACGCTCTCCTCGCTCAGGAGCGCGTCGGTCACCGCATCCGGCACATCGACGATCGACCCCTGGGTGCGCCCCTCGGAGTCGACCACGACCGTGCCGCGGGGAGTCTGCTTGAGGTGCAGGGCGCGGCGACCACGGTCGGCGCCGATGAACGCCGAGACGAAGTCGTCTGCGGGGTTCTCGATGATCTCGCTGGGGCTGCCGACCTGCACGATGCGCGCGCCCTTGTCGAGGATGACGACCTGGTCTCCGAGCAGGAACGCCTCGTCGATGTCGTGCGTGACGAACACCACCGTCTTGTCGAGCTCATGCTGCAGCCGCAGGGTCTCCTGCTGCAGGTCGGCCCGCACGATGGGGTCGACCGCGCCGAAGGGCTCATCCATCAGCAGGATGTTCGGGTCGGCCGCGAGGCCGCGAGCCACACCCACGCGCTGCTGCTGACCGCCCGACAGCTGGCTCGGGTACCGCTCGGCGAGTGCCTGGTCGAGACCCACCGTGTCGAGCAACTCCCGTGCGCGCTTGTGGGCGGCAGCCTTCTTCACACCGGTCAGCCGCAGCACCGTGGCGACGTTGTCGATGACCGTGAAGTGCGGCATGAGGCCGGAGTTCTGCATCACGTAGCCGATGCGTCGGCGCAGGGCCACCGGGTCACCCTGGAGCACGCTCTCGCCGTCGATCTCGACCTCGCCGGAAGTCGGCTCGACCATGCGGTTGATCATGCGGAGCAGAGTGGTTTTGCCGCAGCCGGACGAGCCGACGAACACCGTGGTCTTGCGCGAGGGCAGCACGAGGCTGAAGTCGTCGACGGCGAGGGCGCCGCCGGGGAAGCGCTTGGTGACGTTGCGGAACTCGATCATGGGCTGGTCTCCAGTCGGTCGATCGATGTGCGAGCGGACGAGTCTGTGCTCTTCTGATACTTACGGGGCTCTTCAGATGCCTACGGGGCTCTTCAGATGTCTACGGGCCGACCTC
This sequence comes from Microbacterium sp. H6, assembly GCF_003314775.1. NCBI lineage: Bacteria > Bacillati > Actinomycetota > Actinomycetes > Micrococcales > Microbacteriaceae > Microbacterium > Microbacterium sp. H6. The sequence goes on from NZ_QOAY01000266.1 coordinate 4,611, forward strand.
GACGCGCGGATCGAAGGCCACGAACCCGGAGAAGTCCTTGCCCACCCGATCGAAGGCGGAGGGGTAGGGGTTCGGATACGACCACGCGTAGTCGGTGTGGAGCTCACCGTCGGTCTGCACCGAGTAGTACTGAGCAGCTCCCTTCCAGGGACAGGTGTAGGGCGTGGGGCTCTCGACGAGCACTCCGGGCGTGATGGACGCCGGCGGGAAGTACCAGTTCCCCTCGATGCGGGCGAGATCGCTCTCGTCAGCTTCGGCGATGACGGTTCCTGCGAGTACAGCCTTCATGGTCCTGCCTCCTCGGATGTGGGTATGAGCGTATAAGACGGGTGCGACATCGTGGGTGAGGGTTGCGCCGCGCTCGTCAATATGAGAAACAATCCGGATCCTGTTCGACGCGATCACTCGAACGGATTGCCCCTGATCGCGGGATCAAGCCCTGACGTCCATCAGGCGGAGTCGCGGCCGTAGCCCTCCAGCAGTCGCAGCCAGATCTCGCTGATCGTGGGGTACGACGGCACCGCGTGCCAGAGGCGGGCGATCGGCACCTCGCCGACGATCGCCACGGTCGCCGCGTGCACCAGTTCCGCCACCTCGGGTCCGACGAACGTCGCACCGATCACGACGTCGCGGTCGGTGTCGACCACGAGTCGCGCCTGGCCTTCGAAGCCGTCTTCGTAGAGGCTCGCGCCGGCGACCCAACCCAGGTCGTAGTCGACGGCCTTCACCGCGATGCCGGCCTTCGTCGCCTGGGCCTCGGTGAGCCCCACCGACCCGACCTCGGGAATCGAGAACGTGACCTGCGGGACGGCGGCCTGGTCGGCGGTCGCGACGTGACGGCCCCACGGGGCGTCGTCGACGTCTTCGCCCTTGGCACGGGCGACGATCACATCGCCGGCAGCGCGCGCCTGGTACTTGCCCTGGTGGGTGAGGAGCACGCGGCCGTTGACGTCGCCGACCGCGTAGAGCCAGTCGGATCCGGGGACGCGGAGCGTGTCGTCGACGTCGATCCAGCGACCGGGTTCCAGGCCCACGACGTCGAGGCCAATGTCACCGCTTCGGGGAGAGCGACCCGTCGCGGCCAGCACCTCGGTCGCGGTGATCTCCTCACCGTCATCGCGGGTGATGGTCACGCCGTCCGCGCCGCGACGGACGGATGCGGTGCCCGTGCCGGTGCGCACGTCGACGCCGAGCTCCTTGAGGCCCGCGGCGACGCGTTCGCCCGCGAAGGGCTCCATCCCGCCGAGCAGACCGCTGCGGGCGATCACCGTGACCTTCGAGCCGAGTGCGGCATAGGCGGTCGCCATCTCGACGGCCACGACGCCTCCGCCGATAACGGCCAGGCTCTCGGGCAGCTCTTCGGCGCTGGTGGCCTCCCGGCTCGTCCACGGGGAGGCATCGCGGAGACCATCGATGGGCGGGATGACGGCATCCGAGCCGGTGCTGATGGCGACGGCGTGCCGGGCCGTGAGCACGCGCTCGGCGCCATCGGCATCCGTCACCGTCACTTCGCGCTCACCCGTGATGCGGCCGTGGCCGCGGGCCAGGTCGATGCCGGCCGAGTCGAGCCATTTGACCTGACCGTCGTCGGACCAATTGCTGGTGAACGAGTCGCGGCGGTCGAACACGGCGCGCACATCGAGCTTTCCGGTCACCGCCTGGGACGAACCGCCCACGTGCTGCGCGGCACGGAGCGCCTGCGCCGAACGCAACAATGCCTTCGACGGCATACACGCCCAGTAGGAGCATTCACCTCCGACGAGCTCGCTCTCCACGATGATCGCGGTGAGTCCGCCCTGCACGGCTCGGTCGGCGACGTTCTCGCCCACCGGTCCACCGCCCAACACGATCAGGTCGTATTCGTCGGTCTTCTCCGCAGTGTTCATGCGTCGCACCTCTCCGTGAGCCGATTACGTGGCCCAGTCTCGCTCATGAGCAACGCCGAGTCACGGGTGAGTTGTTCCCTGCGGCGTGGCGTCGGCGGACGAGATGGCGCTGATCTCAGCGCAGAGGGAGGTCGAGCGCCTCACGCATCCGTCGCGCCAGACGCAACACATGGTTTCGACGACCGATCGTCGATGGCAACGGAACTCGCTTGCCCTCGACACGCTCGAGCTCGATCATCCGAACCGAACCCACGAACGGGAGCCAGCCCACACCCGCTCCTCCGGCTCCGTAATAGAGCTGCATGTCGACGGCCACGATCTCTCCCGATCTGAAGAGGCGTCTGCGAAACCAGGTGCACACGACAACCGCGCCTGGCTCCACCCACACCCCGAGGAAGAGCGATCGTACGAACGCAGCCGCCGCAAATAGACACACGCATGCACCGATCCACCACGACGAAGTGCCCCAACTCACGGCGACCGTCAACACACTCGCAGCGCTACCCCAGAGCAAACTGCCCACTCGAGCACCTGCCGCCGAGCCCGCTACCTTTTCCAACTTCACCCATTGCTTCTCCGTGGCGACTTCTAACGGACCTGTTGGGAGGACCGCCCTTCGCATCCCGATCAACGTCAGGTGAACTCGGCTTGAGCGCACGCCCCCAGACGAGCCCGCACTGGCAACTAGCAGAAGGACCACTGCGCCATGCGTGATGCAGTACTCGACGATTGCTCGCCGACGCTCCACTGGCAGGCTGAGTGGCGTCTAATCGCGTGCGGTCTCCAGGGGGGAAGAATCCCCCATCAGCTTCGCGAGCTCGTGAAGCTCCCGCGCCCGAGCAGGTTCACCGTTCTCGAGCATCATCACCGCAAGATTGTGAGCGCTGTGGCCATCACCGCTGGCTATACCCGCCCTGTAGGCGGCCTCAGCTGCCTCGAAGTTCCCCGGCTCCTCGGCGAGGAGATTGCCAAGCAGAAGCGCTGCTCCGTACACGTCCGCGCGAACCAACCGCTCCAAGAGCTCGCGCGCTTCTGCCACCTTTTGCTGAGCAAGGAGAAGCTTCGCCAGCGGTACCCCAAACTCTTCGGACTCCGCAAGGCCACGCTTGAGCAGATGCTCAGCCTCACTGAACCCAACTGAGTCCCCCCCGCTTAATAGACTCTCGCCCAGGAGCCCTGCCAGACGTGCGGCATCTCCGGCGTTCGCAGAGATCGCCTTTCGTAACCAGAGCGTGGCTTCTTCGTGGTCACCGATCCAATTGAGACCTTCGCCGAGCGCTGCGAGCGCTGAACTCGAGCCGCCGCTCGCGGCTTCGCGGAACATCGAGATCGCGAGACGTTCGTCTACGTCCCAAACAGCGGCCGCCAGTTCGAACAGAGTGTTCGGGGTAGTCCCCGCGCTGAAATCGACTTCCTCAAGATCGACTGAGGGAATCAATGCTCGCATGACCGTCTGATCGAAGTCGCCTTTATCGCTTCTGACGGCGCGCAAGAAATCCAAGTACCGCCCCGCGGCGAAAGCACGCTCCGCCGCACGTCGATCCGACTCCATCAAGCCACCAAAGAAATCCCTCAAATAAAGTTCTGAATGATGCCCGTAGTCGCGAAAGCGAGCATGACGAGACCCACGAGTACGATTCCGGCGCCGACGACCCCCACCATGAATGGCGTCTGGCGGCCCGCCGAGGCCCGAGCGGCTCGCTGACCAAACATCGCTTTTTGATTTTTATATACCGCGTGATTGAGCCGACGACGATAGCGAATAGTAAGCATCCCTAAAACGACGGCCAGCAGCCCAATGATCAAATTCGGGAGAATCGTGCCAGCATGAACGAGGGTCAAGTTCACCACCCCCATCCGACGTCTGCACTGCGAGAGATTGTTAATACGACCGCCGCGGCATCAGCGATATCAAGTCATTGCGCTCCTCGCATCTCACACGGGGTGTCATGAACAGTTCCCGAGGGATATAGCCACCTCCCGTCAAGCTTCGCGGCACCCTCAGTCCTGAATATCGCCGAAATTCCGTTGAGTTCGTCTTCCGAATCACCGGTGTCGACGAATATGAGCATCTTTGCGTTCTCGACAGGAATTGCGGAGTCGTATTCGACCTCAAGACCCGCTGGAGGATTTGACAACGAAAACTCATCAGCCGGCTGGAACTTGAAATCGCCCTTTGCCCGAAGCGCGACGAAGTCCTCACGCCCCGGGGTAAACGTCGCGTAGTTGATTTCAAGATATTGGAAGCTCCCCGTTGGCTCCCCGCACCAGTGAAAGACGTACCCCCCGTCTCTCACCGTCATTGACATCGGTCGTTCGTTCCCCGCGCTCCAGAGGCACCCCGAAAGCCCGACCGCCGAGAGCAAAATGAACAGGGCGGCGAAACCTCGCTTGTTAGCACTCATATCCGCCTCCTCCTAGGTTCGCATCCATCTCGAAGTAGTTACGACATGCGCGATCCTCACTCCGAAGAAGGGACTTCAAAGTCTCCCCGGCATACGCCAGAGAGAACTCCGCCCCCCCACCCTGCCCACTGCTGTGCGTGTCTGAGTTCATGGTTCAAGAGTTCGGGTCTCCTCAGAACAGTACTGGTTGGCCGGTCTGTCAAGAAGACATCGCCAAGTGTTGTCCCTCCGCCGCCCGGGCTGACGAAGCTCCCGCACACGATCAGGCCATTGCTTGCCCGCTTCCAGTCTGCTTTGCCAGCTAACGCCACCCTGAGCGCAGCTATCGTCAACGTCGAGTTCGCCTTTGCGCGAAAATTCGCGTCCACGGAAGCGCGCTGCGTGCGCTTGAGAGCTTTCGTGACCTTATTAACTCCAAAGGATCCGATCAACGAGTTTAGTCGTCCATCACCACCCGTCGAGGGCGCGAAAGACCATTTCCTCCCACTAAGGTCGGTCCGTTGATGGGATCGGTCGGCCAGGAGTAGTCGTTCGCCCCACCGCCCTCGATCGGGTCGACCTGCAGGAACC
>NZ_QOAY01000181.1:0-417 GCF_003314775.1 Microbacterium sp. H6
GGTGTGGCCGTCCCCTCCCCCGAGGCCGCTTCCCTCGCGGCACGTCGCGATCCGGGAGCAGGCGCGCTGTCGTCCACGGTCGGAATCTGTCTCGTCGGTTCGGGCAGATTCTCGAACAGGTCCCCCAGCCGGGCATCGGTGTCGGGCTCGGGTGTGGCGCTGTCACGTTCAGACATCGTCAGGCGTGCTCCTCGTCAGGCGAGATGGTGGCACCGGCCGGGTTTCCGGTGCTCTTCTCCATGTCGATCGCCTGCTGCAGAAGCACCACGGCGGCGACCTGATCCACAATGCTACGAGACTTCTTCTGAGATCTCCCGGAACTGCGCAATGCCGCGTGGGCGGTCACGGTGCTCAGCCGTTCGTCCACGAGCCGCACCGGGAGCCCACTGCGCACCTGGAGCGCGGCCGCGAACTCGC
>NZ_QOAY01000181.1:448-826 GCF_003314775.1 Microbacterium sp. H6
GGCATCCGTCGTCGAGGGGGTGTCCGTTCCCTGCATGTTCACTGGCAATCCGACGACGAACTCCAACAGGTCGTACTCCTGTGCGATCTGGACGATGCGGTCGATCGAGGCGTCATCCCGCGGCACGGTCTCCACCGGCACCGCGAGCATCCCGTCGGGATCGGAGCGCGCGACACCGACCCTCGCTCTTCCCACGTCGATGCCGAGACGCACTCCGCGACGGAACCCGCTCACGCGCTGTGCAGCTCCTGGGAGATGGCGTCGAGCGCCGCGGGGAGTGCGGCGACATCCGCTCCACCGCCCTGTGCGACGTCGTCTCGTCCGCCGCCGCCGCCGCCGAGCACGCCGGCTGCGCGCTTCGCCAGCGCACCGGCCTTC
>NZ_QOAY01000080.1:0-1585 GCF_003314775.1 Microbacterium sp. H6
GGACGATCCAGCGGGCGAAGTGCCCGCAAGCGTCCCCGATGCGGAGTGGATCGTCGTCGATGCGGGGTGAATCGTCGTCGATGCGACCGGGGGGCGCCGCCGCCCCTTGGTCGCACGAGCGGTGGTGCCGTAGCCGATGAGGACGTTCCCTGAGCCCGCGCGTTCCTCCTCGCGGTACGCCTCGTGCTCGGGCTGGGTGGGCGGAGCGGGAGTCGCCGCGGAGGACGGGGAGTCCGCCACCTCGAGCACGGGGGCGCCGACGTCGATCGTGTCCCCGGCGGTGCGGTGCAGAGCCGTGATGACTCCGGCGAACGGCGACGGCAGCTCCACGATGCTCTTCGCGGTCTCGACCTCGGCGATCGGCTGGTCCGTCACGATGGTGTCGCCGACCGCGACGAGCCACTGCACGAGTCCGGCCTCGGTCAGCCCCTCGCCGAGGTCGGGCAGTCGGAACACCCGCGTGCCCGTCTGCGGCTTCACCGGAGTGCTCATGATTCGTCCTCCCAGTGCAGGGTGTCGATCGCATCGAGCACGCGGTCGACGTCCGGCAGGTACCAGTGCTCGAGCTTCGGAGGTGCGTAGGGCGTGTCGAATCCGGTCACCCGTCGCACGGGCGCCGACAGGTATTCGAAGCAGCGCTCGAACACGCGTGCCTGGATCTCGGAGGCGACGCTCACGTAGCCCGGCGCCTCCGCGATGACCACGGCACGGCCTGTCGACTTCACGGCGGCCGTCACGGTGGCGTCGTCGAACGGCGAGAGGGAGCGGACGTCGACGACCTGCACGCTCCGCCCCTCCGCAGCGGCCACCTCGGCGACCTCCAGTGCGAGCGGCACGGACGAGCCGTACGCGAGGAGCGTCACATCCGTGCCGTCGCGGGCGATACGCGCCGAACCGAGCTCCGCGGTGACCGAGGTGTCGACCTCGCCCTTGCTCCAGTACAGCTTCTTGGGCTCGAGGAAGATCACCGGGTCGGGCGAGGCGATGGCCTCACGCAGCAGGGAGTACGCGTCCTGCGGAGTGGCCGGGCTGACGACCGTGAGGCCGGGGGTGTGGGCGTAGTAGGCCTCGGACGAGTCGCAGTGGTGCTCGACGCCCCCGATGCCGCCCCCGAACGGGATGCGGATCACCAGGGGCATGCGCATGCCACCGCGCGTGCGGTTGCCGAGCTTGGCGACATGGCTCACGACCTGTTCGAACGCGGGGAGGGCGAAGGCGTCGAACTGCATCTCGATCACGGGGTGCAGCCCGTTCATCGCCATCCCCACCGCGGTGCCGACGATCCCGGACTCCGCGAGCGGGGTGTCGAAGCAGCGGTCCTCACCGAAACGTGCGGTGAGTCCATCCGTGATGCGGAAGACGCCACCGAGGGCTCCCACGTCTTCGCCGAAGACCACCACATCCGGATCCGACTCGATGGCGTCGGCCAGCGCCCTGTTCAAGGCGGCGGCCATGGTCATCGTGGTCGTCGTGGTGGCTCCGCTCTCGATGCGCGTGTCGTCCTGTGCGATCGTCATCGGTGGCCTCCGGTCGTGGCGTGCTCGGCGTCGGCAAGACGCGAGCGTTCGATCTCGTCGCGCAGCAG
>NZ_QOAY01000080.1:1605-1963 GCF_003314775.1 Microbacterium sp. H6
GCCACTGCTCGCCGAGCTGCGGGGAGCGGGTCGCGGTCACGAAGCGGAACAGGTCTTCGGGATCGAGGTCTGCGTCGGTGTTCAGCGCTGCCCTCATCGCCGCCGCGATCTCCTCGGCACCCGAGGCGAAGCGCTCCTCGGCGGCGGCGTCGAGCGCCCCTGTCGCAGTGAGATGCGCGCGCAGGCGCAGGAGCGGGTCGCGGGCGAGCCAGGCCTGCACTTCCTCGCGCTCGCGGTAGCGGGTGTCGTCGTCGGCGTTGGTGTGCGCCTGCATGCGATAGGTGTGCGCCTCGACCAGGGAGGGGCCGCCGCCGGCGCGGGCGCGGTCGACGGCTTCCGTGAGCACCGCGAGGACCGC
>NZ_QOAY01000080.1:2108-3970 GCF_003314775.1 Microbacterium sp. H6
CCGTAGCCGACCGCCTTGTGTGCCAGGGAGGGGGCAGCGGTCTGCCGGGAGAGGGGCACCGAGATGGCGAACTCGTTGTTCTGCACGAAGAACACGACCGGGACATGGAACACGGCGGCGAAGTTCATCGCCTCGTGGAAGTCGCCCTCGCTCGTGGCACCGTCGCCGCAGAGCGCGAGCACGACGGTGTCCTCACCGCGGTGCTTCGCCGCCTGCGCGAAGCCGACCGCGTGCAGGAGCTGGGTCGCGAGCGGGGTGGCCTGTGGGGCGACGCGGTGCGCGCGCACGTCGTAGCCCGAGTGCCAGTCGCCCTTGAGGAGCACCATCGCCTCAGCGGGAGCGATGCCGCGGGCGATCACCGCGACCGAGTCGCGGTACGTGGGGAAGAGCCAGTCGGTGTCACCGAGCACCATCGCCGCTGCCACCTGGCATGCCTCCTGACCATGTGACGAGGGGTAGACCGCGAGGCGGCCCTGGCGGACGAGCGCGCCCGCCTGGTCGTTGATGCGTCTGCCTTCGACGAGCCCGCGGTAAGCGGCGAGCAGGACGTCGGCGGCGGGGAGCGCGTATGCCTCGTCGGGGAGGGTGGTCCCGTCCTCGTCGATCAGTCGTACCGCGGTGTCTCGCGGGAGCAGGTCATGGGGGTGCATCCGTCCGCCTTCCTTGCCGAACTCGATGAGGACAGCATGCCGCGCATGCGACAGTCATCCAAGAACCGCTGCGCAATCATGGACGATTGCGCTCGCCGTGTCAGAATGGCCTCCGAAGTGTCAGTATTTCCCGGAGGAGAGAGGGGTGCCATGGCGGCGCTCGATGACACGGATCGCGCGATCCTCGCTGAGCTGCGGCGGGATGCTCGCGCGTCGATGACCGCGATCGCCGAGGCGGTGCACATCTCCCGCGCCGGAGCGCACGCGCGGATCAAGCGACTCACCGACGCCGGGGTGATCACGGGGTACACGGTGCGCACCGACCCCGTACTGCTCGGACACCACGCGAGCGCCTATGTGACGCTCGCGATCGAGCAGGCCACGTGGCAGGAGGTGAGCGCGCGGCTCAGGGCGATCCCCGAGATCGAGCACATGGCTCTGGTCGGAGGCGACTTCGACGTGCTGCTGCTCGTGCGGGCCAACGACGCCCGCGACCTCCGTCGCATCGTGCTGGAGGACATCCAGGCGATCCCGTCGATCCGCTCCACACGGACGATCCTGATCTTCGAGGACTCCGACCTGGTGTGAGGGTTCTCCTGCGACCGGGGTGCGGCGGAGGTTTTCGGTGCGGATGCTGGGGTGGTGTGGAGGGCTGATCGCGGGTCTCTTGGTGTGAAGGAGGAGTGTCTCGAGCGTACTGGAATATCGCCCTGAACAGGGGTAATCGTGCCTCGAAATGTCGGTGGCCCTCTATTGAATCGTCGTATGGAAAGCACCCCGGCAGCGGTTCTCGACGACACGGTCGTCGCTCTCGACGCCGTGCTCCAGTCCGGCGCCATGGGCGCTCTCGATGCAGGAGAGATGATGGACCTGCTGCGGGTCGTGGGCGAGATCCAGCGACGCGCGGAGGCCGTGGTCGTCGAGGCGGTGGCGAGCGTCGATCAGCGTCCTGACAGGTCGGGGGAGCCGGCGTTCTGCGGACGGTACGGCTGCCGCTCGATGAACGAGTTGCTGCAGCGTGTGCTCCGCACCGACGCGGCGGGTGCCGCGCGCCTTGTGAAGGGCGCGCGCTTGGTGCGACGCGATGTCGACCTCTCCTCCGGAGAGTGGCTGCCGGCGCGGTGGCCGGCGCTGCGCGAGGCCCTCCTCGACGGGGCGATCGGCGTGACCGGGTTGCTGGCTGCGACGGGGCCGATCGAGCAGGCCGGTCCG
>NZ_QOAY01000257.1:0-9608 GCF_003314775.1 Microbacterium sp. H6
CAGCAGCACGTCGGCGAGCACGGCGACCGTCGTGAAGGCGCGCTCGGCGGCATGGGCTGCCGCGGATGCAGATGCAGGAGCGACGGTGGGGGCCGGGGTCGTCGGAGGGGCTGAGCGGCCTGCGAGGGCGGCCGTGACCGGCGGATACGGCGACCCATCGGGCCGCAGCAGCGCGAGTGCTGTCAGCGCCTCTCGTTCGGGCCCGGCGTCTCCTCCGGAAGCCGCCGTGAGGAGCGCGGTCGCCTCGGTCGCGGTCAGCGACGGGAGGACGCGGGAGATCGAAGCGGGGTCCAGGAGCGCTTCCGCGGCATCGAAGAAGTCCTGCCACGGGGCGTCAGAGCGCACCCCACGCGCGGCAAGGAGTCCGCAGAGCTCATCGTCGCTCGCCGCAGCCAGCCAATCCGCCAGCGGTCGCGCGTGAGTGCTCATGGCCGATGCCTCATGAACGCGAAGACGCGCGGCCCTTCCGGATGAAGCTCATCGTGAGGAGCGCGATGATCATGAGGAAAGCGACGGGCAGGCCCCAGTAGGGGATCGCCGCGACGATCGGCCAGAGGCCCTCGCCGAACGCGGTCTGATCCATCCCGAGCGCGGTCCCGATGATGATCGCGAAGAAACAGACCACCGATGCTGCCGCGATTCCGAGCGCGGTGAACGCCAGGATGCGATCCAGCCGCCGGATGGGAACCTCCGGTTCGGAATTCTTCGTGCTCATCCGCACCAGCCTACTCGCACCGCGGCCTTCGGCTTCGCGCGCGTCGTGACCGGTAGGCTGGGGGCACGCGCATGAGCGCGCCCACTGTTCTGCACGACGATCCCAGCGAGGTTCTCCCATGCCCACCGGCAAGGTCAGGTTCTACGACGAAGACAAGGGTTTCGGCTTCATCGCCAGCGATGACGGCCAGGATGTCTTCCTGCACGCCTCCGCGATGCCGGCCGGCACCGCGGTGAAGGCCGGTGCGCGCGTGGAGTTCGGCGTGGCCGACGGCAAGCGCGGGCTGCAGGCACTGTCGGTGCGCGTGCTCGAGGCGCCTCCGAGCCTCTCCAAGGCCAAGCGCAAGCCGGCCGACGACATGGCGATCATCGTCGAGGACCTCGTGAAGCTCCTCGACGGCATCGGCGGAGACCTCCGCCGCGGTCGCTACCCCTCCTCCGGTCAGGGCCGCAAGATCGCGGCCGTCCTGCGTAAGGTCGCTGATGACCTCGAAGCCTGACGCCGACGCGCGTCTTTTGGACGCCCACGATCTCGCGCTCGCCGCGCTGGCCGAGATCACCCCGGCGTCCACCGTCGGCCCCGCCGCCGGATACCTCGCGGAGGAGGACGGGTCGGTCTCGTTGCGCTTCGAGAACCGGCTCGCCGGCTACCCGGGGTGGTACTGGACGGTGACCGTCGCCCGCGTCGAGGATGAGGAGCCGACGGTGCTCGAGGTCGAGCTCCTTCCCGGCGATGGCGCCCTGCTGGCTCCGGAGTGGGTTCCGTGGGCCGAGCGCCTGGCCGAGTACCGCGCGCACCAGGTCGAGCTCGCTGAAGCGGCCGCGGCTGCCGGCGACGACGTGGTGACGGACGACGGCGGACTCGAGGACGACGAAGACGGCGGGCTCGACGACGACGACCTCGACGACGATGATGACGACGTCGAGGGGGACATCCTCCACGCCGGCGACGTGGACGGTGTGGACATCGACGAACTCGACGAGGGCGCTGTCGACGACGAGTCCGTCGCGTCGGAAGAGGATGAGTCCGAGGACGACGACGCCGACGCCCTCGATGAGGACGCCGGCGAGGTCGACGAGGAGGAGTGACCCCGGGCGCTCAGCCGCCCAGGTTCTCCAGCACGTATTCGATCGACCGGGTCAGCTGACGCACGTCGTCCGGTTCGATCGAGACGAAGGTCGCCACCCGCAGCTGGTTGCGCCCGAGCTTGCGGTACGGCTCCGTGTCGACGATGCCGTTCGCCCGTAGTGCCTTCGCGATCGCTGCCGCGTCGATGCTGTCGTCGAAGTCGATCGTCGCGACCACAGGGGAGCGGTGCGCCGCGTCCGCCACGAACGGCGTGGCGATGGACGAGGCTTCGGCCCAGTCGTAAAGGACGGCGGACGACTCGGACGTGCGCGCCGCCGCCCATGTGAGGCCACCGTTGTCGAGGATCCAGCGAAGCTGGCTGTCGAGCAGGTGCAGGGTGGTGAGCGCCGGGGTGTTCAGCGTCTGGTTCAGCCGCGAGTTGTCGACCGCGTTCTTCAGGCTGAGGAACTCGGGGATGTAACGACCCGAGGCGGCGATGCGCTCGATGCGCTCCACGGCAGCGGGCGAGACGGCGGCGAACCACAGACCGCCGTCGGAGCCCAGGTTCTTCTGCGGCGCGAAGTAGTAGACGTCGGCCTGAGCGGCGTCGAAGTCGATACCGCCGGCGGCGCTCGTCGCGTCGATGACGGTCAGCGCGCCTTCAGCGGCGATGCGTCGGATCGGGGCCGCGACGCCGGTCGAGGTCTCGTTGTGCGGCCAGGCGTAGACGTCGACACCCTCCACGGCCTCTGCAACGGTCAGCGAACCGGGCTCGGCCTTGCGCACATCGGGGGCCTCGAGCCAGGGAGCGCCGGCGGCGGCGGCGAACTTCCCGCCGAACTCGCCGAAGACGAGGTTCTGGCTGCGCTTCTCGATCAGTCCGAAGGCCGCCGCGTCCCAGAAAGCGGTCGAGCCGCCGTTGCCCAGGACGATCTCGTATCCCTCCGGCAGGCGGAACAGAGCCGCGAGCTGCTCGCGGACGCTGCCCACGAGGTTCTTCACGGGTGCCTGACGGTGGGATGTGCCCAGGATCGAGGCTCCCGACGAGAGCAGCGCCTCGAGCTGCGCAGGGCGCACCTTGGAGGGACCGCAGCCGAAGCGGCCGTCGACGGGCAGGAGGTCACGGGGAATCTCGATCGCCATGCGTCGATTCTAGGGGGCGCTCGGCGTGCCGCAGGACTGCTCGCGAGTCCGATGTCGCCGCGGGAATGTAGGCTTGCCTAAGAACCTCGGAGGGCCCGCACATGACCGATCTGATCGACACCACGGAGATGTATCTCCGCACCATCCTCGAACTCGAGGAGGAGAACATCGTTCCGCTGCGCGCGCGCATCTCCGAGCGTCTCGGCCACTCCGGCCCGACGGTCTCGCAGACGGTCGGGCGCATGGAGCGAGACGGTCTCGTGATCGTCTCGGAAGACCGCACACTCGAGCTCACCGACGCCGGTCGGCGCAAGGCGGTCGACGTGATGCGCAAGCACCGTCTCGCCGAGCGCCTGCTCTCCGACGTGATCGGACTCGACTGGGCCTTCGTGCACGAAGAGGCGTGCCGCTGGGAACACGTCATGAGCGAGCAGGTCGAGCGTCGCCTCGTCGAGCTGCTCGGACATCCGACGGAGTCGCCGTACGGCAACCCCATCCCCGGACTCGATCAGCTCGGCGATCTGCCGGCGCGCACCTTCGACGAAGGCGTCATCGGACTCGTCCAGCGCCTGAACGCCGCCGGCGAGCCCGTCGAAGGCACGGTGCGTCGTCTCGCCGAGCCGGCTCAGGTCGACCCTGAGCTGCTCGAGCAGCTGCGCGATGCCGGAGTCGTTCCCGGAGCGCACGGTGACTTCCGTTTCAGCGAGGGCTACGTCCTCATCCAGATGGACGGCAAGGACGATGGACTCGAGCTTCCCGTCGAGCTGGCCTCGCACATCTTCCTGGTCGGCGAACCGGCCTGATCCCGCGAGAATTCGCGGGTGCAATCGGCGTGGAAGGAGAGCGGCGTCGCCCTCTCCGAGAATTGCCAGTTTCCCAGGGTGACATGATCGTTATCTTCCGGTAACCTCGGTCAGGTCGCCAGCGAAGAAGCCCGCTGGAGATGAACCCGCTGAAGATCGCCTTCCAGGCTCGTCGTCTTCACGGCAAGAACGCACAAAGTACCCGAGCTACATTCGTGCCACGAGAGCAGAGTGCCGACGAGCCAGCGCTGACCCGAACAGCGTGAGGGCCCAGGAGGACCAAGTTTTGGCCGCAGACATCGAATCGCCCGCGAAGAAGACATCTGAAGAAGCAGTACCCGCCCGCCGCACCGGCGCGCGAATGAGTGCTCGAAAGGCCGTCAAGCCTCTTCGATCCATCGCCATCTTCGGGGCGGTCGGTGCGCTGGTCGCCGGCATCGCTCTGCCCGCGTTCGCCTCGTCGAAGCCGAGCGAAGCAGCGCCCACGACTCTCCAGCAGCTCGCCGCCGTCGATGCGCAGTCGCTCGTCGTCGCCTCGCAGGCGACTGCTGCTCCGCTCGCGCGCGGCACGTTCAGCGCGACCACGCCCGAGGAGATCGAGAAGAAGAAGGCAGAAGAGGCTGCTGCCGCCCGTGCAGCCGCTGCTGCCGCGACCGCCTCCGCGGCCGGCACCTCCTCCTCGCGCTTCAACACCGCGGGCTACGCGCTCACGTCGCCCGGCTCGGGCGAGGTGCGCTATCCGCTCCCCATGGGATCCTGGAACGTCAGCCGCACGGTCGGCGGTGGCCACAACGGTGCAGACATGCTCGCTCCGGCCGGCACGCCGATCTACGCCGCTGCTGCCGGAGTGGTCCGCGCATCGGCCGAGAGCATCGGCGGCTACGGTGTGGCGGTCATGCTCGACAGCGTGGTCGGTGGACAGCGTCTGCAGACCACCTATGGTCACATGCTCTACGGCTCGCGTCAGGTTCAGGTCGGGCAGTCGGTGTCGGCAGGACAGCTGATCGGCTACGTCGGCAGCACCGGTCGCTCCACCGCGAACCACCTCCACTTCGAGGTCTGGATCAACGGCGGGCTCGTCGAGCCCATGTCGTGGCTGTCGGTCAACGCCGGCTGATTTCCAGACACGCTCCGCTCCATTCACCTCCCGTTTCGCCCTGCACCCAGGGAGATGGGTTAGCCTGATCCCGTTGTCGTACAGGTGGGAGAGGCTGATGGAGCGAATACCGAGCATCCGAACCATGGATGCCCTCGGTCGTCACGTCCTTCTGCATAGCCCGCAGGGATGCCACGGCGCTGCCGTGCGCGAAAGGCGCTGTCTCTAGACGGCGCCTTTTTTCGTCCTCGCGATCGATCTGCCTCCTGCGCGACCTCGTGTGAGTCGAGAGTGCCGGGAAGCCGTCCCGGCGGATCGAGAGGATGACGAATGCGCACACTGGTCCTGAATGCCGGATACGAGCCGCTGGCGATCGTGTCGTTCAAACGCGCCCTGGTGCTCGTGATGAACGACAAAGCCACCGTGATCGAACGCGTCGAGGAAGACCCCGTCTGGGGCTCGCACGGCGTCTACGACCGCCCTGCGGTCATCATCCTGGCGCGCTACGTGCGCGTCCCCACCAGCAGACGCGTGCCCGTCACTCGGCGCGGCGTGCTCCGTCGTGACGATCACCGGTGCGGCTACTGCGGGAAGTCGGCCTCCACGATCGACCACATCCTGCCCCGTTCTCGCGGAGGAGCTGATTCCTGGGAGAACCTCGTCGCGTGCTGCTTGCGGTGCAACAACGTGAAGAGCGATCGTACGCCTCAGGAGATGCGCTGGCAGTTGCGCTTCACCCCTCGACCCCCGCACGGCACCGCCTGGACGGTGCGCGGGACGGAACGCAGCGACCCGCGGTGGGAGCCGTATCTCGCGCTGGCGGCGTGACGAGGGCGGCACGACATGCAGAAGGGGAGCCGTCGCCAGGACGGCTCCCCTTCTGCATGTCGTGCCCGCGACAGGATTCGAACCTGCGACCTGCCCTTTAGGAGAGGGCTGCTCTATCCCCTGAGCTACGAGGGCGTGCATCCAGTCTAAGCGACCGGATGCACGCCGCTGCGTCTCCGTCGTCCCCGCTGTGGTTCAGTCTTCTCCGCGACGCCACAGCTTCGACGGCCACCAGATCGCCTTGCCGATGTCGTAGGTCAGTGCAGGGACCAGCAGGGAGCGCACCACGAACGTGTCGAGGAGCACGCCGAAGGCGACGATGAAGGCGAGCTGCACCAGGAACAGGATCGGGATCACCGACAGCGCGGCGAAGGTGGCCGCGAGCACGAGGCCGGCCGAAGTGATCACCCCACCCGTGATCGAGAGCCCTCGCAGGATGCCCTCCCGCGTCCCGTGCGCCTTCGACTCCTCACGGACTCTGGTCATCAGGAAGATGTTGTAGTCGATGCCGAGCGCCACCAGGAAGACGAATCCGAACAGCGGGACGGCAGGGTCGGCGCCCGGGAACTGGAAGATCCCGTTGAAGACGAGCGCCGAGACTCCCATCGCCGTGCCGAAGGACAGCACCGTGGTGAGGATCAGCAGCACCGGCGCGAGGATCGAGCGCAGCAGCAGCATCAGGATCAGCATGATCACGACGAGGATGACGGGAATGATGAGGTTCCTGTCGTGGATCGATGCGTCGTTGGTGTCGATCGAGGTCGCCGTGACACCGCCGACCAACGCATCCATGGCATCGAGGTCTTCGCGAAGCTCTCGCACGGTCGAGGCCGCGGCCTCGGAATCCGCCGCATCGGTCAGGGTGCCCTGAAGCAGGACATCGCCCTTCACGGTGGTCGGTTCCGGGGCGGGCGTGCCGGGAGGGCCGACGGCCGTGATGCCGTCTTCCGTCACGGGTGCCGAACCACTCGGGGAATCGGCCGCGGTGACCGTGACGCCATCGACGCCGTCGTTGGCGAGGAGCACATCGGCCGCGTCCTGCAGCTGACCCTCCTTCACGACGACGTACACGGGGCTTCCGGATCCGCCGGGGAAGTGCTCACCCAGGGCCACCTGGCCGTCGCGCGCTTCGGACGCGCCGAGCACCAGATCCGACTGCGGTACGCCGTCGGCGTCGAGCTGCGTGATTCCCGCCGCCCCCGCGAGCAGCACGAGCGTCGTCACGATCCAGATGACCCGAGGGCGGCGCTTGATGAGGCCGGCGAGCCGCGCCCACAGGCCCGTGGTGCGCATGCCGTGCTCAGCGGCCACGACCTCGGGTTCGAAGCGTGGGCGCCGCGGCCAGAACACTGCGCGACCGAAGAGCAACAGCAGCGACGGGAGCAGCGTCAGCGCCGAGAGCATCGCGAACACGATGCCGATCGCCGCGACCGGTCCCAGAGTGCTGTTGGATTTGAGGTCGCTGAGCAGCAGGCACAGCAGGCCGGCGATCACGGTGCCGCCTGAGGCGACGATCGGCTCCACCGAGCCCTTCCATGCCGCCATCACCGCGGTGCCCTTGTCCTGAGCGACGCGCAGTTCCTCCCGGAAGCGAGCGACGAACAGCAGGGCGTAGTCGGTGGCGGCGCCGATCACGAGGATGAACAGGATCCCCTGGGTCTGGCCGCTGAGGAGCAGCACCTCGAACTTCGCAAGCCACCAGACGACCAACAGCGCGACGCAGAGCGCGAAGAGGCTGGTGGACAACACGACGAGAGGAAGCAGGAACGACCGGTAGACCAGCACCAGGATCACGAGAACGGCAAGGAGCGCGACACCGAGCAGGAGTCCGTCGATACCGGCGAAACCGGCCACCAGGTCGGCGCTGAAACCGGCGGGTCCCGTGATGTAGACGGTGACCCCCTCCGGCACGGCGGCGCGCAGCTCGTCGCCCAGGGCCGTCGTCACATCCGCGAGCTCGGCGTCGGAGTCGATCGGGATGAACGCCTGCACCGCGCGTCCGTCGTCGGAGGGGAGCGCGGGGGAGACGTCGCCGCCGACGCCCTCGACCGTCGGCGCATCCGCGACGGCGGCGGAGATGGCATCGAGCTCGGCAGAGGTCAGCTCGTCGTCGGCGGTGAACACGGCGATGGCCGGGATCGAGTCGCTGTCGCTGAATTCGCCGAGAAGCTTCTGCACCTGCGTCGCATCCGCCGATTCCGGGAGATACGTCGTCTGCTCGTTGGACGACACCTCGTCGACCTTGCCGAACAGCGGTCCGCCCAGCGACGCGCCCACCAGCCACACGAGGATCAGGGCGACGGGGAGGAAGACGCGCACCCAGGAGTGCCGTCGAGTGCGCTCTCTCGGCGGCGGGGTCTGCGCGGTGTCGGGGCGGGACATCGGGGGTCCTTTCGGGGGTGCTTCGGAACGGGCGGTCAGGAGATCCAGGCGAGGATGAGGATCATCGTCGCGAGGAAGCCGGCGAAGTAGTTGAGGGCGATGAAGCGTCGCCAGGCGCGGTTCGTGGAGGCGGAAGTCGCGTCCGTCACGTTCCACCACGGTGCTGCATTCACCACATAGGGCAACGCGAGGACGGCGGCGAGCGGGCCGGGCCACGGAGTCCACAGCATGGCCGTGCCCGCGATCACCCACAGCGCGAGCGACAGGCGTACGGTCGCCCGTGCACCGATGACCGTGGCGATCGAAGAGATGCCACCCGCCCGGTCGGGGCCGATGTCCTGCACGGCGCCGAAGGCATGGGCGGCCATCCCCCAGAGGAAGAACGCGCCGAGCGTGACGACGGTTCCCGTCGTCGCCGACGCTCCGGCCAGGGCGAGGCCGACGATCGCGGGACTGACGAAATGTGTGCTGGAGGTGACGGAATCGAGGAACGGGCGCTCCTTGAATCGGAGGAACGGCGCGGAGTATGCGATGACCGCGAAGACGCTCACCGCAAGCCAGGCCGTCGAGGCCGGGTTCCCGACGATCACGAGGTAGACGAGGAAGGGGATGTTCGTCGCCGCAGCCGCCCACAGGGTCGCTCGATGGATGCGGGGTGCGAGCAGTGCTCCCTCGATGCCTCCCTTGCGCGGGTTCGCCAGATCGGAGGCGTAGTCGAACACGTCGTTGATCCCGTACATCGCGAGGTTGTAGGGGATGAGGAAGTACAGGGTGCCGAGCACGAGGGTGAGGTCGATGTCGCGCGTGCTCAGGAGGTAGGCGGCCGCGAACGGGAAAGCCGTGTTGATCCAGCTGATCGGACGCGACGACAGCACGATCTGGGCGATGTCCCGTGCGATGCCGTTCGACGGCGCGGTGGCTCCGCTCAACGTCGTTCCTCCTCATCTGTCGGTGTCCGCCCGCGGGACCGCCGAAGGGCGCGCATCGCGGTCCACGCGGCCGGAAGGAGCAGAGCACCTGCGAGCGGGTAGGCGAAGTCCTCGATCGGCGCGAGCCCGACGTGCACTCCGAGCAGCGGATCCTGGGCGTAGTGGAACAGCCCGCTCGCGATCATCACGGTGTCGAACGCGGCGGTGAGGAGGAAGAGCACGAGGATGGTCAGGAGCACGGATGCGGGGCGTGGTCCGCGACCGCGGGACGCGAGCACGAGCGCCGCGCCGGCAACTGCGGAACCGGCGACGAACCAGGCGGAGAGCTGGAGGTAGGTCATCATCGCTCCCTCTGTGCCCTTGTGCGTGCACGGAGTCGGGCGAGCCCACGCGTCGTCCCGGTGTAGATGATCATGGTGCAGACGACGAGGAACAGCAGGAAGACGGGTTCCTCGATGGGCAGCTCGGGAGCGAGCACCAGGCCCGTCGCGATCGCTCCGTCGCCGCGGAAGAAGATCCCGTTCGCGATCCCGGCCACGTCCCACACGAGGAAGAACACGAGGCCGAGGGCCGTCACGACGGCAGCGGAGACCGCGTCGCGCCAGAAGAAGAGCCGGAACCGCCAGTCCAGCAGCAGCATGCAG
>NZ_QOAY01000257.1:9628-19809 GCF_003314775.1 Microbacterium sp. H6
AGCGACACCAGGAGGGCCGCCAGATACACCGCACCCATCAGGACGCCTCCGTCCCGACGGGGGAGTGTGCGGGAACGGGGAGCGGCCCCGGCGAGTGGTCGCCCCTGATGCGTTTGAGGACGACCTCCGCGCTGATCAGACACATCGGAACCCCCACGCCCGGTGCCGTCGTGGCGCCGGCGTAGAACAGACCCTGCACGCGCTTGGATGCGTTCTGGGCGCGGAACATCGCACTCTGCGAGAGGATGTGGGCCGGGCCCAGCATCCCGCCGCGCCAGGAGTGATAGTCGTCACGGAAGTCCGCGGGCCCTGTCGTCTGCCGCACGACGATCCGCTCCCGCAGGTCGGGGATGCCCGCCCAGGTCGCCACCTGATCGATCGCCGCGTCGGCCGCGCGCTCGACCGCAGGGGATCCGTGTCCGTCGGCCCCACCGTTGCCGAGATCGACGTCGGCGGGCACCGGGATCAGGACGAACAGGTTCTCATGGTCGGCGGGAGCGACGTCGGGGTCGGTCGCGCTCGGCCGGCAGACGTAGATCGATGCCGGGTCCGGCACCGTCGGGGTGGAGCCGAAGATCGCGTCGAAGTTCGCGTCCCAATCGTCGGTGAAGAACAGCGAATGGTGGGGGAGCTCGGGCAGCGCGCCGCGTACGCCCAGCATCACGAGGATCCCGCCGGGTCCGCTGGTACGTCGCGCCCACCACGATTCCGGATAGGTCTGCAGCGAGGCAGGGAGCAGGGCGGTCTCGGTATGGTGCAGATCGGCTGCTGAGACCACCACGTCGGCGCTCTCGACGTGGGAGGCACCGGACTCGTCGAGCCAGCCGACGCCGGTCACGTGCGTGCCGTCGGCACCGTCCTGCGTGCGGATCCCGGTCACCTGCGCCTCGGTCACGATCCGTGCTCCCGCATCGCGTGCGAGTGCCTCGATCCGTTCGACCACGCGCCAGAATCCGCCCTGCGGGTAGCTGACGCCCTGATCGAGGTCGAGCGCACTCATGAGGTGGTACATCGCGGGAGCGCTTCGGGGATCGGTTCCGAGGAACACCGCGGGGTAGCCCAGGATCTGGCGCACGACAGGGTGGTCGAAGCGCCGCGCAGCGTAGGACTGCAGGCGTGTTCCGAGCAGGGCGCCCAGTCGGGGCAGAGCGCGGACCACCTCCGGCGCGAGAAGCGACCGCATGCGCGTGAACGGGTTGTAGAGGAAGTACTTCCGGGCCATCGCTCCGGCATCCTGCGCGGAGTCGAGGTACGCGTCGAGCGCTGCCGTTGAGCCGGGTTCGAGCGCTTCGAACAGCCGTGTGACCTCTTCCCGTCCTGCGGGCACGGTCACCGGTGTCGGGGAGGCATCCACCGCTCCGGGCGCTCGGAACACGCGGTAGCCCGGATCGAGCCTGACCAGGTCGAGCTGCTCGGCGGTCGTGGTGCCCATCATCTCGAAGAAGTGGTCGAAGACCTCCGGCATCAGGTACCACGATGGGCCGGAGTCGAAACGGAACCCGTCGCGTTCGATCGTCCCTGCTCGGCCACCGACACGATCGTTCTTCTCGAGCACGACGACGTCGTGTCCGTCCCGTGCGAGCAGTCCTGCCGTGGCGAGACCGGCAACGCCGGCGCCGATGACGACCACCCGGCTCATCGGTCGCGCTCCAGCGCTGTGACGAGCACGGATCGAGCGGCGAGGACGGCCTTGATCGGATCGGGAACGCGGACCCGGCGCCGGTAGAGGACGTCGACGGGAGTCGTCGACACCCGCCGAGTGAGCGCGGCGAACAACGCCAGGGCACTGCGAACCGCGGCGCGCGCGTCCTTGGGCAGCAGCGGGATCGCGGCGCGCGCGTCGGCAAGCTGCCCGAACACGGTCTCTACCCACGCGTCGCGATCAGCGTCGGTGAGACGCGCGCTCCCGCCGAGGTAACCGCGGTGCAGGCGGTCGGTGTCGTCCGCGAGGTCGCGCAGGAAGTTCACGTTCTGGAAAGCGGCGCCGAGCTGCCGTGCCCCGTGCCGCAGGATCTCCTGTTCCTCCCGTGTCCGCTCGGCGTCTCGGAGGAACACCTGCAGACACATGAGCCCGACGACCTCAGCGGAGCCGTAGACGTAGGCCGCATGGGCGTCGATGTCATACGCGGCGAAACCGGAGTCCGCGTCGATGTCCGCACGCATCGAGTCGAAGAACGGCTGGGTCAGGTCCTCGCCGATCGCGCACTCTCGCGCCGTGCGAGCGAACGCATGCAGGATCAGGTCGCTGCTGTAGCCGCTGCGCATCGACCGATGGGTCTCCGCGATGTACGAATCGAGGGCGGCTGATTGTGCCGTGACGTCAAGGCCGGCCTCCGCAGCCACACCGTCGACGATCTCGTCGGCGATGCGGACCATCGCGTAGATGTTGCGCACGTGCTGCCGATGGCGTTTCCCGAGCAGGCGGCTGGCGAGTCCGAACGACGTCGAGTACGTGCGGATGACATCGGTCGTGGCGATCTCCGCCGTGCGGTTGAAACGTCGGAGTGCGGTCTCATCGCGGTGGCCGGATGGGGTGGTGCTCATCGGCGGCGACTCCCGACTCGGGAAGCGAGGCTCCGAATGGCCTCTGCCGCCGTGGTGGGGACCAGGCCCGCGGATTCCGCGTCGAGAAGCGCGGCATCGGCGGCATCGAGATGCTCCTGCACCAAACCCTCGACGAAGGCCTCGGAGCCGCATGCGCGCAGTCGGTCGCGAGCAGCCGCGGCGTCCGCCGGGCTGAGGTCGGTCCGTCCGAAGTGCAGCTCGATCCCGTCCCATTCGCTCGTCATGCGCGCGTACGCGATGATCGCCGTCTCCTTGCCCTCTCTCAGATCGGAGAAGGGGTCCTTGCCGTGCTCTTCGGGGTCGCCGAACACCGACAGCAGGTCGTCCTGCAGCTGATAGGCGAGTCCGAGGTTCCATCCGATCGCCGTGAGGTGCTCCTCGGCAGCGGTCGACGAACCCGCGAGCACCGCAGCGGCGCGCAGCGGCAGGACGAAGGAGTAGGTCGAGGTCTTGTACGCGCTCGTGGAGAGGATCGTCCGCAGATCGGGAGCGATGATGCCGTCGCTGAGTGCGACGTCGGTGTGCTCCCCCGCCACGGTCTCGAAGATCGTCTCTTCGAGCAGGCCGAGCAGGCGCTCGCGAGACTCTGCGGCGACCTCGGCGCGCGCGAAGCCCAGCACCGCCGACGACAGGAGCAGATCCCCGAGGAGGATCGCGCTCGAGCGCGCCCAGTGCAGGGAGGTCTCGGTCGGTCCTGCGGGGCGGGATGCCGCGAGCGCTCCGATCAGATTGGGTCTTCTGCGCCGCGTGAGGTCACCGTCGATCACGTCGTCGTGGAGGAGGAAGGCGTAGTGGAGAAGCTCGACGTGGGCGGCCACCTCGATCGCGGACTGCGTCTCGGCGATCGTCAGCGGCGCGGGTGCCAGCGCATGCGTGAGATCGAGGAGCAGGCGGGGACGGATCAGCTTTCCCCCGAGAGCGTGTTCCTCGGCGGCCCGCCACAGTGCGACGAACTCGCTCCCGTAACGCTCGGCCGCTGTGCTTCTCTCGGAGAACCGGTGGCGAAGTGCCTCCTCGATCCGGGTGCTCAGCGATTCCTCGGTGGTCGTCGCGCTCATCGGTCACACCTCGCCGCGTTGACGTAACAGGGGCAGCTGCTCGACCAACCACGGACTGAAGGCGAAGGGCGCATGCGCCACGGCCTCGATCAGCGGATCCACGTCGACCCACGTCCACTCGGACACCTCATCGGGATTCGCCGTGGGGTCGGCGTCGAGGACGGCGACGTGCACTGGACAGATCTCGTTCTCGACGATCCCGCTCGCATCGACGGCGCGGTACCGGTAGTCGGGGAGCGCGGTGCGGATGTCCGACACCTGGATGCCGAGTTCCCCGCGACCGTGGCGAAGCACCGCATCGACCATGGCCTCATCCGGTCGCGGGTGGCCGCAGAAGCTGTTGGTCCAGACACCCGGCCACGTCTTCTTCGTGAGCGCCCGGCGGGTGATCAGCAGGCGACCGTCACGGTCGAAGACGTAGCAGGAGAAGGCCAGGTGCAGGGGAGTGTCGCTGGTGTGGACTTCGCTCTTGGGAAGCGTTCCGACAGCCGTCCCGTCTTCGGCGAGGAGGGTCACGTCATCCACGGCATCTCCTTGGCCTCGAGCGTTCCCGATTTAGCTAACTTGGTGAGTAGTCAACTTAGCATGAAACTGTTGGTGTGTAACATGATCGCATGGACTCGGAGCCCGGCACCACCCCGAACGCGGGCGCGCAGGAGTCGTCCCCCGCACCGGGAGCAGGGGTGAGTCCGACGGGCGAGGCGCCGGACGGGCTCATCCACACCGCGATCTACGACGTCGAGGCCAGCGACCCCCGCAGTGTCCTGATCGACCGCACAGGCGTGCCGCCCGAGGAGCTGAAGCAGATCGCGCAGGTCATGGAGTCGTTGGCAGGGCTGCGCGAAGCGGAGCAGACCCTCTCGCAGGCCTCGCGCCGGTACATGCGCCTGAACGAGACCGACATGCGCGCGTTGCACTATCTGATCGTGTGCGCGAATCGAAACCTCGTGGCCACTCCGGGGGGCATCGCCCACCACCTCGGCGTCTCCACCGCGGCGACCACGAAGCTTCTCGACCGCCTCGAGCAGGGAGGGCATATCGCCCGCGCTCCGCACCCGACCGACCGCAGGGCGTTGCAGATATCCATCACCCCGGAGACTCGGCATGCGGCGATGGAGACGGTGGGTCGGCAGCAGGCGAAGCGGTTCTATTCCGCCGCTCGCCTGACGCCGGCCGAAAGGGAAGTCGTGATCCGCTTCCTCACGGATATGACCGAGGAGATCACGCTTCGGGACGAGCCCTGGCTGCAGGAGGGCGCGTAACAATTACCCCGAAGGGGGTGAAGAACGTCTGGAATGACGTCAGTGCGCCGCGTTGTACGCGTCGACGACCTGCGCAGGAATGCGTCCACGCTCGGAGAGCTTGTGGCCATTGTCATTCGCCCATGCGCGGATCGCCGCGACCTCGGGGTTCCGCGCTGGACGCTTGCGTGCGGACGACGTGCGTGAGGCGTTCGAGGACGATCCCGCCTTGCGTCCGGCCGCCACGTAGGGCTCCAGCGCCTTGCGCAATTCATCGGCGTGCGCGGTGTTCAGGTCGATCTCATAAGCGGTGCCGTTGAGCGAGAAATGCACAGTCTCGCCTTCTCCGACCTCCAGAACGCTGCCATCGATGTCGTCGACCAGCTGGTGCACAATTCGTCTCGCCATGGGGGCGACTTTACTCCACTGAGAGAAATGCGACAACTCGAAATGCTCGATCGCATTCATCTCGCAAAGGCCGTGCGATTATTCCATTCCCTTTGATCAGGGAAGAAGCCCGATTCGCCGGGCTCTCGCGACAGCGGCGTGGCGTGTCGACGCATCCAATTTGGACATCGCCGTCCCCAGATATGCCTTGATGGTGCCTTCTCGCAGACCGAGTTGCGACGCGATCTCCGCGTTGGTCGAACCGAGCGCAGCGCATGCGAGCACGTCGGTCTCGCGCGGAGAGAGGTGGATCGCGGGGATCGGCCCCGTGGCCGGCGCCGCACCGTCTCCGGCGAGGGTCAGCAGGCGCCGCTCGACGTGCGCGATCCTGGTGCGGAGATCTTCGTCCTCGACGGAGGCCGCGATGCTGCGGAGTTCCGCGAAGCTCTGCCGCAGTTCCTCGCGTTGCGCCGGGGCGACCACGTCTTCATTGAGGGCGGTCTCCTGGAGTCGCCGTTGCACCTCGTCGCGGATGCGCAGTTCATCGGCGACGGATCGGGCGACCTGCATGGCGGGGGCGGTGGTCACCCCGCCGACTCGCTCCTCGTCCCACCCGCCGGCGTAGAGCACCCCGCGGGAGCGTCCCTGGACGACGATGGGAAGAGCGAGGAGCGTACGCAGACCTTCTCCCAGCACGAAGACGTCGTAGTCGTGGGTGATCTGCTGGGACGACCCGTAGTCACTCGTCATGCGGGGGCGGAGCTCCATCATCGCGCGACCGCCGAGGCCGCGTTCCGGACGCACGCGAAGACCGTCCAGCGAACGCGTGCGAGCGCCGACGATGCTGGTGACGCTCACCACGCCTTCTTCGATGAGGCCGCCGAAAGCGACAGGGAAGCGTGTGCGCCGTGCAAGCTCCCGCACCGCGTTCGCGACGAGATCCGCCTCGGATTCGCGGGCGACGGGTGAGTTCACGACTACCTACTTTCGGGGGTGACGACGCAATGCCCCGTTTCGTAGCGTCGACCCTACCATTCGCGCGAGGTGGCTCGTGCGAGCACCGGACATGTGGCAAGGAGGCCCCATGAGCGACCAGACGAACACGGATCCGAACGGTGAGATCGACTACACAGCGGTCGAACGATCCCCGAGATTCCTGACCTTGAAACGCACGCAGAGATCGTTCATCTTCCCGATGGCGGCCTTCTTCCTCCTTTGGTACTTCGTCTACGTCCTCCTGGCCGCCTTCGCTCCGGATTTCATGGGACAGCGGGTGTGGGGTGACATCACGATCGGCCTCCTCTTCGGCCTCGGCCAGTTCGTCACCACCTTCGCGATCACGATGGCCTACGTCTCTTTCGCGAATCGCAAGCTCGATCCGCTCGCGGCGCAGATCCGCGAGGAACTCGAGGAAGCGCAGAGCGCGGCATGAGCGGCGTGCGCACGGCAGCACCCGCTGCCCTCGAGATCAATCCGGTCTTCAACATCTCGATCTTCCTGGCGTTCGTGGCGGTGACGCTGTTCATCGTGATCAGAGCGAGTCGCAACAACAAGACCGCGGCCGACTACTACGCCGCCGGCCGCTCGTTCACCGGTCCGCAGAACGGGTTCGCTATCGCGGGCGACTACCTGTCCGCCGCATCATTCCTCGGGATCTGCGGTGCGATCGCGATCAACGGGTACGACGGATTCCTCTACTCCATCGGCTTCCTCGTGGCGTGGCTCGTGGCCCTGCTCCTGGTCGCCGAGCTGATGCGGAACACCGGCAAGTTCACCATGGCGGACGTGCTCTCGTTCCGCCTGCAGCAGCGGCCTGTGCGGATGGCGGCCGCCATCACGACGCTCGCCGTGTGCTTCTTCTACCTGCTGGCGCAGATGGCGGGTGCCGGCGGTCTGGTGTCCCTGCTGCTCGGCATCGACGGTCGGGTCGGTCAGTCGGTCGTGATCGCGGTCGTCGGCATCCTCATGATCGTCTACGTGCTGATCGGCGGCATGAAGGGAACGACCTGGGTGCAGATCGTCAAGGCCTTCCTCCTCATCGGCGGTGCCCTCGGGATGACCGTGTGGGTGCTCGCGATCAACGGGTTCAGTCTGAACACGCTGCTCGAGGCCGCGGTGGCGAACTCGGACAAGGGTGACGCGATCCTGGCGCCCGGTCTGCAGTACGGAGCAAATCCGTGGGACTTCCTCTCTCTCGGTCTGGCGCTCGTGCTGGGCACCGCGGGATTGCCGCACGTCCTGATGCGCTTCTACACGGTTCCGACCGCCAAGGAGGCCCGTCGCTCGGTCGTCTGGGCCATCTGGCTCATCGGCGGGTTCTACCTGCTCACGCTCGTGCTCGGGTACGGTGCCGGCGCCCTGGTCGGAGCGGACGTGATAGCCGCGGCCCCGGGGGGTGTGAACTCCGCGGCCCCGCTGCTGGCTCTCCAACTCGGCGGACCGGTGCTGCTCGGCTTCATCTCGGCTGTGGCATTCGCGACGATCCTCGCGGTCGTCGCGGGACTCACGATCACCGCTGCCGCGTCGTTCGCGCACGACATCTACGCGAACGTCATCCAGAAGGGGCGCAAGGACTCGGAGGGCAAGCCGATCGAAGCCGACCCCAACGGAGAGGTGCGCGTCGCCCGACGTACGGTCATCGTGATCGGCATCCTGGCGATCGTCGGCGGGATCGGCGCGCAGGGGCAGAACATCGCGTTCCTGGTGGCGCTGGCTTTCGCCGTGGCCGCGTCGGCGAATCTGCCCACCATCCTGTACTCGCTGTTCTGGCGCCGATTCACCACTCGCGGGGCCGTGTGGAGCATGTACGGCGGGCTCGGGTCGGCGATTGTCCTCATCGTCCTCTCGCCGGTGTTCTCGGGAACCCCGACATCGATGATCCCGGGGATCGACATCGCCGTGTGGCCGCTGAACAACCCGGGCATCGTCTCGATCCCGTTGGGCTTCCTGCTCGGCTGGCTGGGCACGATCACCAGCAGCCGCAAGGAGTCTCCCCGGTTGGCCGCGGAGATGGAGGTGCGATCGCTCACCGGATTCGGCGCGGAGAAGGCCACGGAGCACTGAGCCTGAGCCTGAAGTCGTGGACCCGGCGGCCTACTCGCCGGGTCCACGACACCGCCTGCCGACGGCTCAGCTCGTCTCGAGGTCGAGCAGGAACTTCTTGCGCTCAGGGTGCGCGCCGTATTGGCCCGCGCTGCCGTCCGACCGCACGACGCGGTGCACCGGGACGATGATCGAGAACGGTGTGATGCGACACGCTGTGCCGACGGCGCGCGCGGCGCCGGGGTGTCCGGCGAGGACCGCGACCTCTCCGTAGCTCATCGTCTCGCCCCACTCGATGTCGCAGATCGTCCGCAGAGCGGTCAGAGCGAACCCGTCGACGAGTCGCCAGTCGAGGCGGATGTGCTCGTCGAAGCGCACCTGCTCGCCGTCGAAGTAGTCGGCGAGCAGATGAGCGAGCTCGTCGGCGGCGCCGGGGTCGGGCTCCGGCACGGATCTCAGCTGGCGCGACACGCCTTCGAGCAGCCAGGGCACGCGCGGGTCTTCGGATTCGGAGAGATCGA
Organism: Microbacterium sp. H6; assembly: GCF_003314775.1. Taxonomy (NCBI): domain Bacteria; kingdom Bacillati; phylum Actinomycetota; class Actinomycetes; order Micrococcales; family Microbacteriaceae; genus Microbacterium; species Microbacterium sp. H6. Next base: position 18,443 of record NZ_QOAY01000257.1, read on the forward strand.
ACCGCACGATGCCCTCGTCGGAGAACACCGCGAGAGCATCGCCGAAGGGGGTCGGTGCGAAGTCGTAGCGGAAGGTCATGCCCCCATCCTGACCGCTGGACGGGACACCGCACGCCGCTGTTGCCGCTCCGGGTGGAGAACCTCGTCGGCGCGGACGCCGGGCAGGAGAAGTGGACGGTGCATCGCATCGCGGAAATTCGGCGGAAACCCGCCCGGGATACCCCGCGTCGGCATGTCGCGCGCCTAGGGTGTCATTGTGTGGCGACGTGAAGGAAAGTCTGCTGACGACACAGCGGTGGATCCTGCTGTGTCGATCAGCGACCTGCACGGGTCCACTGCCGTCATCGACATCGCGCACGCAGCGGAGTCGGAGCGCACGCGTCTGAGAGCGGAGGCCGCGGATCTCGGCGGCCCCTCGCCACTAGTGAGCTTCCGCGACAGCCCCGAGTCGGGTATCGACATCTCCAAGGCGCACCCCGGCAGCCTGCCGCAGTTCATCACCGGCAAGTCGACGCTGCTCTCGAACCTCTTCCGCGATGAGGTCGGTCTGCGCACAGCGAGACTCGCCGCGGAGCGCATCACAGCAAAGAACACCGAGCTGCGCACCGTCCGCGGCATCGAGGCCGTGCACCTCGCCGTCGGCGTCGCCCGGTGGCGCATCGGGGGAGCGGGGTTCGCCGCACCTGTGCTGTTGCGTCCGCTGGCGATCCGCCGCCACCACTCCGACTTCGAGCTGAAGCTGCAGGGCACCTTCGAGGTGAATCCCGAACTCGTGCGGATCGCCCGCGATCACTTCGGTCTCACGATCGACGCGACAGCTCTCGCAGCCCTCGCCTACGACGGCGGGATCTTCAAGCCGCAGCCGGTGATCGACAGCCTGCGCGCGATCACGCGATCGATCGACACCTTCTCGGTCGAGCCGCGCCTGGTCGTCTCGACGTTCGCCGACGTGTCCGGGGTGATGTCCCGCGACGGCGGCAGTCTCGACCATCAGGTGCTGAACGCCCTCGCCGGACACGTGGGCGACCGCGAGCGCGTGACCGCCCCACGGGCGATCCCGCACCACATCGGGCCGGACGACCGCGCTCCTGCGTCCGACAATCTCCTCCTCGACGCCGACGCCGAGCAGGAAGCTGTGCTCGCGCGCATCGCCGCGGGGCACTCCCTGACCGTCGCGACGCTTCCGGGGACCGGCGGCACGCAGACCGTGATCAACGCGCTCGGCGAACTCGTGCGCGGAGGCAAGCGCGTCCTCGTCGTGTCCGCGCGTCGCTCGACCCTCGACGGCGTCCGCCATCGTCTCGCCGGGATCGGACTGGACAGCCTCGCGGTCTCGCCGGCGAACGTGCGGCGCGATCTGGTCAGGG
>NZ_QOAY01000257.1:19967-26232 GCF_003314775.1 Microbacterium sp. H6
CCGTCCTGCGCGACTACCGTCAGGCGCTCAGCGCGCCGATCGCCGGGTTGGGCGCCTCGGTCCTCGACGCCACCCGCCAGCTGACGCGCTTGGCGTCGCTCCCTGTTCCACCGTCGACCACCGCGCGTCTCGGACCCGATGCGCTTCGTCGCCTCGCCGCCGACCGCAGCGAGGCTGCCGAGGCCCTCGCACAGGCCGCCCGTCTCGGCGAATTCCGCTTCGGCCCGAACGACTCGCCCTGGTACGGGGTCACCTTCTCCAGCACCGAAGCCGCACGAGCGGCGCACGAGCTCGCCGGGCGACTGCACTCGCAGAGCGTGCCCACCCTGCTCGAGCGCGGCTACGAGCTGATCGCGCAGACGCACATGCGTCCGTTCGCGACCATCGACGAGCTCGGCGAGTACCTGCGGCTGCTGCAGGGGATCCGCGATTCGCTCGACCGATTCAGCCCCACGGTCTTCGAACGTCCTCTGGGTGAGCTCATCCAGGCGCACGGTTCGCGCCGCGACGCTCCCGGCCTGTCCGGGGCGAACAGGCGGAGGCTCCGTCGGCTCGCCAAGGAGTATGTCCGCCCGGGAGTGCATGTCACCGAGATGCATGAGGCTCTCCTGCGGATCCAGGCGCAGCGCACCCAATGGCAGCGCTTCGTCGACGCCGGCGTCGCGCCGGAGATCCCGCTCGGTCTCGCCGACGTCCACGCGGCCTGGCAGCGTGTGGAAGCCGAGCTCGCCGAACTCGACACCGCCCTCGGACGCCGTGAGCCGTTGGCATCGCTGCCCGTGGCCCGGCTCGTTCGCACCCTCGCCGGCCTCGCTGCCAAATCCGACGTCTTCGAGAACCTGGTCGAGCGCGCCCAGCTGCGTGACCGACTCGCCCTCCTCGGGTTGGAGCCGCTTCTCACCGAGCTCTCCGTCCGCCACGTCTCGGAGTCCCAGGTGGGGGAGGAGCTCGAGTTCGCCTGGTGGCAGTCCCTCCTCGAGCGCGCCCTGCAGGACAACCGCGCCCTCCTCGGAGCGAACACCGCGGTCGTCGATCGGCTCGAGCGCGATTTCCGCCTGGTCGATGAGGCGCATGCCGCCATGGCCGGACCGCTGCTCGCATGGCAGCTGGCCAATCAGTGGCGCATCGCGATCGTCGACGAGCCCCAGCAGTCGCAGCACCTGCGTCAGGCGCTGACGCAATCCGCGACGACCACCGCGCAGGTGGTCAGCGCTGCGCCCACCCTCGTCGACGTGCTCGCGCCGGCCTGGATCTCCTCGCCGTACCTGGTGCCCGAGATCCCCGACTCGGTCGAGTTCGACACCGTGATCCTCGTCGATGCCGCAGCGATCAACCTCGCAGAAGCGGCCCCGGCGATCCGTCGTGCGCGCCAGATCGTCGCGTTCGGCGATCCGGTCACGCAGCGCCCCACCCCGTTCCGCATCGCGGTCGATCCGGAGGAGTCGTGGGAGCCCGAGGTGCCCTTCGACGACGTCTCGGCCTTCGAGCGCCTGTCCGAGCTCCTGCCCGTGATGACCCTCACCCGCAGCTACCGGGCGGGTGGCGAGGACCTCGCGGAGCTCATCAACGATGCCTTCTACGGGGGCGAGATCGTCTCCCTTCCCTGGGCGGGCTCGTACCTCGGTCGTGGCAGCCTGACGGTCGACTACGTCGAGGGCGGTACGGGAACGCCCGATCCGATCTCGGGTGCGGTCGAGAGCCCGGATGCCGAGGTCGCCAGGGTCGTGACCCTCGTGGTCGAGCACGCGGTGCACCGCCCGTCGGAATCCCTCATGGTGGTCACCGCGAGCGCCCGCCACGCCGAGCGCGTGCGCGCCGCCATCACTTCGGCGTTCGCCGGGCGATCCGATGTCGCCGACTTCGTCGGCCGAGACACGGTCGAACCGTTCGCGGTGCTGACGCTCGAGGAGTCGGTCGCCGAGAGCCGCGATCGTGTGATCTTCTCGCTCGGCTTCGGTCTCACCAAGCACGGTCGCGTCCTGAGCGACTTCGGCGACCTCTCCACACCGGACGGCGAGCGACTGCTCACGGTCGGGATGACGAGAGCGCGCCGTTCGATGGTCCTCGTCTCGTCGATCCGTCCCTCCTCGTTCGACGATGGGCGCCTGGAGCACGGGGCGGCGACCTTGATGTCGATCCTCGGCGGCCTGGCCGCCCGGAGCCGGGATGCGCGGCTGGAGGATCTCGCCGACCCGCTGACCCTGGCGCTTGCCCGCGAACTGCGGCGCCTCGGCGCCTCGGTGGACGTCGACTACCGCGGACTGCTCCCGCTGGTCGCGCAGCACGGCGGCAAGGCCGTCGTGATCGAGTCGGATCCCGAGACGCGAGGCGAGTCCCTGCGCGAGACCCTGCGTCTGCGCCCGCACGTGCTGCGTCGCCTGGGCTGGCACTACGTGCGCGTGCACGCGTTCGACCTCTACAGCGACCCCGTGACCGTGGCGACCCGGATCGCCGCGGTGCTCGGCATCTCGGATTCCGCCCCGCGCGCGGAGAACGATACGCAGCCGATCGACACGCTCGACACCCAGAATGACTGAGCACCCGGGGCCCGCGGACCCGCGCCAGCACGTGGAACGCATCGCCGGATCTCGTCGTGCGCGTCTCACTCCGGTGCCGGGGAGCGACCCGGAACCGGAATCGGGGCCAGCGGAGACGCCGCCGGCGCGGAACCGGCCGAAGGGTGCCAAGGGGCCGAACGACGACCAGCTGCTCCAGGACGTCCCGCCGCACTACTGACTGTGCGGCTCCTACCTCAGCCGGGAACGGAGAGACGCACGGTCCCTCCGAAGAGGGACCGTGCGTCTCGAGTGGTTCCAGCCGGTCAGGCTCCGCGCTGTGCCTTGAGCAGATCGCGGATCTCGACGAGCAGCTCGGACTCCGTCGCCGCGGCCGGCTCCTCCTCCGGCTCCTCCGCGGGCGTGCCCTTGCGGGCCTCGACATGAGCTTTGAACGTGTTCATCGGAAGCACGAACACGAAGTACACGACGACGGCGACGGCGAGGAAGCTGATGATCGCCGAGATCAGGTCGCCGATCGGGAAGGTCACCGTCTCGCCGTAGATGTTCGGAACCTGGATCCCGAACTTTCCGGCGGCGTCCGCCTTGAGGAAGAGCGCGATGAGCGGGTTGATGATGCTGTTGACGACGGCCGTGACGATCGCGGTGAACGCCGTGCCGATGACGACCGCGACGGCCAGATCGATGACGTTGCCCCGGAGCAGGAAGTCCTTGAAACCTTTGAGCATGGGATCCCCCAACAGATCGATACCTCAGGAAGAGGCCGGAGTCGACGCAGCCGCCGGTTTGGCGCTCGTCGTCGATTCCGTCTTCGATGATGCCGAACCATCCTTCGATCCACCGGATTTGGCGCGCGAGTCCGTGCGATAGAAACCGGAGCCGTTGAAGGTCACACCGATCGAGCCGTACTGCTTGCGCAGCGCGCCACCGCACTCGGGGCACACGGTGAGAGCGTCGTCGGCGAAGCTCTGCACGGCGTCGAAGGTGTGACCGCACGCGGTGCAGGCATAGGCGTAGGTGGGCATGGGGGTCCTTGGGATCAGCGTCGCCGAGGCGACAGGGTGAGGGTCTGCGACGGGGTAACGACGCCGTTCACCGGCTGGTCGTGGACCTCTCGCGGAAGTTCGTCGAGTACCTCGGAATCATAGATGACCGCGTAGACGGGAGGGCACTTCTCCATCGAGCCGATCGTCTTGTCGAAGTACCCGCGCCCCCAGCCCATGCGCATGCCGGAACGGTCGACCGCCGCGGCAGGGACGATCATCAGGTCGACGTCGTTCACGGCGATAGGGCCCAGCACCTCGCCCGTGGGCTCCGGCAGGCCGAAGAGGCCCTCGGCGACCTCGTCATCGTCCGTGGCGACAGCCCAGTCCAGCAGTCCGTCGGCGCGGGTGACGGGGAGGAGCACGCGGATGCCGCGGCGCACGGCCCTGGTCACGAAGTCACGGGTGCCCGGCTCCGTCGTGGTGGAGAGGAAGCAGGAGATGGATCGGGCGCCCAGTTCGTCGACGAGGGCATCGAGGCGTTCGCCGATGGCCGTGGCCGCCGTCTCGCGTTGTGTGTCGGAGAGGAGCTGGCGTCGTTCGCGGAGCTCGGCGCGGAGTGCGCGCTTGGCGTGTTCGACGTCGTTCGACATGGCTCCGAGTCTACGTCGACGCTCACCACTAGGCTGAGAGGATGGGCAACCACAAGATCAAAGCAGTCATCCCCGCCGCCGGACTGGGGACACGATTCCTGCCCGCCACGAAGGCGATGCCGAAGGAGATGCTCCCGGTCGTCGACAAGCCGGCCATCCAGTACGTCGTCGAAGAGGCGGCTGACGCCGGGATCGACGACATCCTCGTCATCATCGGGCGCAACAAGAACGCGATCTCCAACCACTTCGACTCGGTCCCCGAGCTCGAGGTGAAGCTCATGGAGAAGGGCGACACCGGTCGCCTCGAGCGCGTGATGAAGTCGAGCGACCTCGCCGACATCCACTTCGTCCGTCAGGGGGAGCCGAAGGGTCTGGGACATGCAGTGCTGCGTGCGCGCACCCATGTCGGCGACAGTTCTTTCGCCGTGCTGCTCGGTGACGACCTGATCGACGAGCGCGATCCGCTGCTCACCGAGATGATCGCCGAGCACGAGCGCACCGGCGCCGCGGTGATCGCGCTGATGGAGGTCGATCCCGCGAACATCCACATGTACGGCGCCGCTGCGGTCGAACCCCTCGAAGGGTCGGATGCGGTTCGGGTCACCGGTCTCGTCGAGAAGCCGGCACAGGAGGACGCCCCCTCGAACCTCGCGGTCATCGGACGCTACGTCCTCCCGGCCTCGGTCTTCGAGATCCTCGAGCACACCGAGCCGGGCAAGGGGGGCGAGATCCAGCTCACGGACGCACTGCAGGTGATGGCGGCCGACCCTGACGGCCCCGGCGTCGTCGGCGTCGTCTTCGGTGGTCGCCGCTACGACACGGGCGACCGCGTCGACTACATCAAGGCGATCGTCCAGCTCGCGGCAGACCGCGACGACCTCGGTTCGGAGCTGCGCCCCTGGCTCAAGGAGTTCGCGGAACGCCTCTAGGCGGCTTCGCGGGCGTCGGTGCGGCATGGATCTGGCGACGGGGATGCGACACGGCCCGATAGAGCTGCGGCTCGTCCGAACGAAGGATGCGCGGCCTCTGCAGCATGAGCTGCTCGCCAACAGGTCATGGCTTCAGCCGTGGGAGGCGACCGTCCCGTACGGATCGGTGTCCTTCGACATGAGGCTCAGCATCCGACGCCTGCTCCAGCAGTACCGTGACGGCTCCGGCTACCCCTTCGTCATGGAGTACGACGGCGAGATCGCGGGGCAGCTCAACGTATGGGGAGTCTCTCGGGGCTCGCTGTGCTCTGCCACGATCGGGTACTGGGTGAGCGAGCGGTTCGCGGGTCGCGGGATCACCCCGACAGCGGTCGCGATGGCCACCGATGCGTGCTTCACCGAGTACGGCCTGCACCGCATGGAGATCTGCATCCGTCCGGAGAACGCCGCGAGCCTGCGCATCGTCCAGAAGCTCGGGTTCCGGTACGAGGGATTGCGGCGGCGCTACATCCACATCGACGGGGACTGGCGCGACCACTACGCATTCGCTCTGACCACGGAAGACGTGCCGCAGGGTGTGCTGGCGCGGTGGCTCAGCGGCCAGGTGCCTCCCGACGCCGCGACGGTGCCGCCGGCCGACCGCATATCGTCCTGAAACACCCGTCCGGACAGCGGATCCGGACGAACACGCCGCGACACGCGCCCGTCTGCACGGCGCTGTCCGCTCCCAGCCCTTAGCGTTGTCGGTATGGACGGGCCGGTGCTGAGCGGAGGAGTGATCGTGCTCGTCGCCGTGCTCTTGTGGATGCTCTATCTGCTGCCGTCGTGGCGAGGCCGGTTCCAGTACAACGCCGCCGAACGCAACGCCGTGCGACTGAACCAGGCGCTGCGCGTGCTCGCCGAGACGAGCGAGACGCCGGGGGAGGTCCGCGTCGAGCTGAACGCCCGCACTGCGCTCGCTCAGCAGAAGCTGGCGAAGAGGGTGCAGTCGGAGCGGGAGGCCGCCGCGCTCGAGGCTCTGCGGCAGGAACTCGCGGCGACCAGGGCCGACCCCGTGATCCGTCGGGCGCGCGCTCGCAGACGTGTGCGTATCCTCGCGACCAGCAGCCTGCTGGCCGGGCTCATCGTCGCCGGGCTGGGCGTGTGGCAGCTGCTGGCTGCCGGCGGATCTGCGCTGATCTGGG
>NZ_QOAY01000038.1:0-419 GCF_003314775.1 Microbacterium sp. H6
GAACTCGTCGAGAGCGGCGGCCTCGCCCGCGAGCTCGGTCTCCGTCGCCCCGAGTAGCGGGAACCGGGCGACGTGTTCCCCGCCCACGCGGATGATCCTGTTCACGGTCCCCGTGAGAGGCACGGCTCGCACCGGCTCTCCGCGCAGTTCGGGGAACCGCCGGGCGATCAGGCGTGCCGCCGCCGCCGTGTCGAGCGCGAGTTCCCCTTCATGCATCCGACGAGGTCAGCTCTGCAGGCGTGCGATCCACGCCTCGACCTCGTCGGCCGTGCGCGGGATGCCGGCCGAGAGGTTCACCGGACCGTCCTCGGTCATCACGATGTCGTCCTCGATGCGCACGCCGATGCCGCGGAGCTCGGCGGGCACGGTGAGATCGTCGATCTGGAAGTACAGCCCCGGCTCGATCGTGAACACCATGC
>NZ_QOAY01000038.1:440-4676 GCF_003314775.1 Microbacterium sp. H6
GGTGCGAGGATGCCGTCGTAGTACATCTCGCGGCGGGCCTGCGCGCAATCGTGCACGTCGATTCCGAGGTGGTGCGAGGTGCCGTGCACCATGTAGCGCCGGTGCTGACCGCCCTTGTCGGCGTCCAGAGCCTCTTCCGCTGTGACGGGGAGCAGACCCCACTCGGCCGTGCGCTCGGCGATGACCTTCATCGCGGCACCGTGCACATCGCGGAAGCGCACCCCGACCTTGGCAGCGGCGAAGGCGGCATCCGCTGCTTCGCGGACCGTCTCGTAGACGCGGCGCTGCACCTCGGTGAACGTGCCGGAGACCGGCAGGGTGCGGGTGATGTCGGCGGTGTACAGGCTGTCCGCCTCGACGCCGGCGTCCACCAGGATCAGATCACCGGGAACCACGGTCCCGTCGTTGCGGGTCCAGTGGAGGTAGCAGGCGTGCGGCCCCGATGCGGCGATCGTGTCGTACCCCTCGCCGTTCCCGTCCTCGCGTGCGCGGCGGTGGAAGACACCCTCCACGACGCGTTCGCCGCGGGCGTGCGCCGTCGCAGCGGGGAGCTCACGGATGATGTCGTCGAAGCCGTTCGCCGTGATCTCGACCGCGCGGCGCATCTCTGCGATCTCGAACTCGTCTTTGATGAGACGCAGCTCGGAGACGAAACGGGTGAGCGCCTCGTCCTCGTCGAGCACGAGCTCGCCCTCGACCGCCTCGAGCTCGTCGAGGTGCGCCGTCGTGATCTGGAGGTCGGCGGCGACGCCGGCGAGGGAGGGGCGCGGTCCGATCCAGAACTCGCCGACCGTCGCGTCGGCGTAGAACTCCGTGGTGGTGCGGTCGGCACGCTCGCGGAAGAAGAGCGTGATGTCGTGACCGTTCTCGGTCGGCGCGAAGACGAGGACGGAGTCGGGCTCGGCATCGGAAGCCCACCCCGTCAGGTGCGCGAAGGCGGAATGCGCCCGGAAGACGTAGTCGGTGTCGTTGCTGCGCTGCTTGAGCGAGCCTGCCGGGATCACCAGACGCTTGCCGGGGAACGCGGCGGAGACGGCGGCGCGGCGGATGGCTGCGTATGAGGCCTGCGCACGCGGGGCAGGGAGCGTCTCCGGACGCTCGGCCCAGCCGGTGGAGATGGTGTCGAGGAAGCCCTGCGGGAACGGCTGCTTGCGGTTCGTCGTGCCGTTCTCGGCAGACGCTTCGACGGTGGGCTCTGCGATCGTGTCGCGCTCTCCTGTGCTCATCCCTCCAGTCTGTCACCTGGCGGGCAGGCGTGGGACTCAGCCGGCGGGCTCGAGCTGCACGACGAGGGCGCGGTGGTCGCTTCCGCCGGCATCGTCGAGCACGACGGAACCGCTCGGCGACCAGTTCTGCGACGTCATCACATGATCGATGGGTGCACCGGCGAGGGCGGGCAGCGAGCTCGGCCACGTGCCCGTGAGTCCGTTCCCGGTGCGGGCGGCCACATCGCGGCAGTATCCGATGTCGCCGCCCTCAACTCCGAGCGGAGCCATGTGATCGACGGTGGCGTTGAAGTCGCCGGCGAGGATGAAGTCACCCTGCGGGCACTGATCGGCGATCCACTGCAGATCGCTCCGCCACTGCTGCATCTCCTCCATACGGGGGGCCACCGCGTGCACCGCGACGATCGTGGGGCCGGTCCCATCGGTCGGCATGAGCACGACGCTGGGAACGGAGCCGGTGTTGCTCGTGCCGTCCTTGGCCGATTCGATCACGGAATACTCGCCGAGGTCCGGAGCGACGAGCACGGTGGTGTGCCAGGACTGCGGGCCGTCCTGCACATCCGGCCGGAACTGCACGTGATGCACCCACATCGGATGTCCCTGCTCGCGCAGCATGATGGCGATGCGCTCGCCGACGGCCTCGGTCGTCTCCGGGAGCGCGACGATGTCGGCTCCCTGATCGAGGATCCGCTGCGCGATCACCTCCGCGGAGACGGCCTCGCCCGCGGTGTTCCAGGTGAGCACGCGCACACTGCCGTCGGTCTTCTCCGGGAGCGCGGATGATCCGAAGCCGCGCACGGCTCCGATGGCCGCGGTCGCACCCGCGCCGAGCAGCGCCACGATGAGGATCGATGCGGCGAACCCCCTCAGTGGGCGGGCGAACAGGAGGAGGAGCGCCAGGGCCGCGACGACGAGGAATCCGCCGAGTACGAGACCGCGCGCCGATACCAGCTGCGCGAACGGGTACGTCTGTTCGAGACGGAAGAACTGCGGCCACACCACGATCGCCGTCGCGATCGCGAGAAGCACGGTGAAGAGGATCCCCAGGAGACGAAACATCCCCTCCAGCCTAGGAGCGCCGCCTGGGAAGTCCCTGCCTCGACATCCGTGCCGAGCCTGAGCGGGATGGGGCGCGCCTGAGCGGGCCTGGGGCCGCGGATGCTCGGTACGCTCGGAGGATGGCCACTTCGTCCCCCGGGTTCGCCGGTCCCGCCGACCTGCACCTGCACTCCAACCATTCCGATGGCACGGAGTCGCCGGCCCAGGTGGTGGCCCAGGCGCATGCGCACGGGGTGCGTACTCTGGCGCTGACCGATCACGACCGCACCACGGGGTGGAGCGAGGCCGGAGATGCGGCTGTCGAGCTCGGTATGACGTTCATCCCGGGGATGGAGCTCTCCGCGAAGCACGAGTGGCGGAGCGTCCACGTGCTCGGGTACCTCTTCGACCCGGAGGACGAGGCGCTGCGTGCGGAGACCGATCGCATCCGCGGCGATCGGATCGGCCGGGCCGAGCGCATCGTGCGCAACATCGGGCGGGACTACGACCTGCAGTGGGACGACGTGGTCGCGCAGACAACGCGGGATGCCACCGTGGGGCGCCCGCACATCGCCGACGCCCTCATCGCGCGCGGCATCGTGCGGGACCGGACGGAGGCCTTCGACGGCATCCTGCACCCTCGCGAGGGCTACTACGAGCCGCACTACGCGCCCGATCCGCTGACGGCGGTGCGTCTGATCACGGACGCGGGGGGAGTGGCGATCATCGCCCACCCCGTGACGGCGGGTCGCGACCGCATGATGCCCGTGCCGTTCATCGAGCGACTCATCGCCGCGGGGCTCGGCGGATTCGAGGTCGAGCATCGGGAGAACACGGAGTCGGGCAAGCGGGTGCTGCGTGAGATCGCCGCGAAGCACGACCTCATCGTCACCGGATCGAGCGACTATCACGGCACCGGCAAACCGAACCGCCCTGGCGAGAACACGACCTCCGAGGAGATGGTGTCCAGGCTCATAGCACGAGGCACCGGCATCGCCCCGCGTTTTCCCTGACCCTCGGCGTTCTGTCGGCGACTTCCCTGCGGGCTGTCGAACCGGACCGATACCGTCCGAGGCATGCAGCGAGCGACTTCCCTGGAGCGGCGCGTCGACGCGTGGGCTCACCGGCTCCTCCGTGACGCCCCGTCGAACGGTGTCCGCGCCGGCCTCATCGAGTTCTCGGTGTTCGTGGTCAAGCAGGCGTGGGCGTGCATCTTCGGTGGAGCGCTCCTGGTCCTCATCGTCGCCGCGCGCCTGTGGTATCCCGACGACGCGGCGCTGGCCCGCAACGACGCGCTGACGATCGCTGCGGTGCTGATCCAGATCGCGATGCTCGTCTTCCGCTTGGAGAGCGGCCGTGAGCTGTGGGTCATCGTCCTGTTCCACATCACCGGCACCGTGATGGAGCTGTTCAAGACCGATGTGGGTTCGTGGGCGTATGCCGCAGACGGGATCCTCCGAATAGGCGGGGTCCCGCTGTTCAGCGGCTTCATGTACGCGGCGGTCGGGTCGTACATGGTCCGCGTCTACCGGCTGTTCGATCTCGGGTTCACGCGGTATCCGCGACGCTGGATGACGGCGATCCTCGCCGGGGCGATCTACGTCAACTTCTTCACGCACCACTGGTGGTGGGATGCGCGGTGGGTGCTGCTCGTCGGAGTGGTGCTGCTGTGGCTGCCGACCGTGATGCACGCGCGCGTCTGGCGGCGTACGATCCGCCTTCCCCTGCTGGCCGTCTTCGCGGGTGTGGCGGTGTTCATCTATCTCGCCGAGAACATCGGCACCTGGGCGGGCGCGTGGGCCTATCCGGATCAGGCCGGAGGGTGGCAACCGGTCTCGCTGAGCAAGCTGAGCTCGTGGTTCCTGCTGATGATCATCTCGGTCGTCCTGGTGGCCTGGGTGTATCCGCCGCAGGTTCCCGGAGCGCTGTTGCGTACGACGGGGAGCGGAACCGCCAGGAGAGTGCAAGGGGG
>NZ_QOAY01000136.1:0-424 GCF_003314775.1 Microbacterium sp. H6
CGCTCGACGCAGACGCCGCGCCTGTCGCCCCGTCACTCAGGTCCTCGCGCGCACGCCGCAGAGCCGCGGCAGCTCACACAGCGACCGCAGCCGCGGACCCGACCCAGGACGAGACAGCCCTCCACTCGCAGGCGACGCAGACTCAGGCACGGCCCCAGACGAAGCCGACTCCAGCGACGGCACCGCGCGCAACACAGCCCCAGACGACGGCACCCCAGACCGCGGCACCCCAGACCGCGGCACCCCAGACAACGCAGTCCCAGGCAACACAGCCCCAGACCACGGACCCCCAGCCCCAGGAAGCACAGGCCCCCCGTTCCTGGGATCCTCGCCTGCGCCCCCGACACATGGCTCCTCGCGCGGCGTCGACTCCTCAGACCCGGGTCCGCCGCGAGAAGCGCACGTGGGCGAAGTCCAAGGCACT
>NZ_QOAY01000136.1:443-1418 GCF_003314775.1 Microbacterium sp. H6
CGCCACCCTGGCGATCGGGGTCCTGATCACCGGAGCCGCGCTTCCTGCATTGAACCCCACCAGCGGCCCCGCGGCTGCTGCCAGCGCCCCCGTCTCGACTCTTGCCGACGGAATGTCCCAGTCCTACACATCGAAGAACGAGATCCGGGCGGAGATCGCCCCGCGCGGCAACTTCTCGGCGACGACGCCCGAGGAGATCAAGGAGACGCGCTCCCGTGCCGCGGCCGCCGCGATCGCCGCAGGCATGCCGCTGGGAAGCGCGCTGGACATCCCCCTCGCCGGACGCATCGTGATGCCGATGGCCGACGGAACATACTCCTTCACCGACGGGTTCGGCGCCTCACGACCGGGTCGATCGCACCTCGGACAGGACTTCGCCGCGCCGGTCGGCACTCCGATCAACGCCGCCATGAAGGGCTGCGTCTCCCGATCGACGGAGAGCTACCAGGGCTACGGCGTGACGATCCAGATCGAGAGCATCGTCGACGGACAGGCCGTGAGCACCGTCTACTCGCATATGACCTACGGAAGCCGGGCTGTCGAGGTCGGCGACTGCGTCGACGAAGGCCAGTACATCGGAGACGTCGGATCGACCGGCTACGTCTTCGGGTCGTGCCTGCACTTCGAGGTCCACATCAACACCGTCGCCGTGGATCCCCTGCCCTGGCTCAAGAAGAACGTGAGCTGACCCGCAGCGTCCACCCCCCTCCGGCCACGGCGATCCCCCTAGGCTGGATGGATGACTCCGCTGGTGATCCGCGACGCCCGCGCCGAAGATGCCGACAGCATCGCCGGCGTGCACGTCCGCTCCTGGCAGGCGGCCTACCGTGGACTCATCGATCAGTCCGTCCTCGACGGACTGTCCGTCGAGGAGCGAGCCGAGGGTTGGCGGCGCATCATCGCGGAGCCGCTGCCCACGGGCCTCGGCACCCTCGTCGCCGTGCGGGGCGACCGCCTGGTCGGCTGGGCATCGCT
>NZ_QOAY01000171.1:0-6945 GCF_003314775.1 Microbacterium sp. H6
ACTCGGGGACGAGCGATGGGGGCGCGGGCGCACTCGAAGCCCTCGGGGCCCGCATTCTCGATCGCGATGGCGCGCCTGTGGCTGCGGGCGGTCGGCACCTCCGGGACGCGGTGCACCTCGATCTGTCAGGCCTCCATCCGCGCATCGGCGAAGTCGAGATCGTGCTCGCGTGTAACATCCACAACGTGCTGTGCGGTCCGCGCGGCGTCGCCAGGGTGTTCGGACCGCAGAAGGGGGCGACACCGGAGCAGGTGGAGCAGTTGGCCGAGGCGCTCGACATCTGGGCTGCTCTCCTCGAGGAGCAGAGCCCGTTCGGTGCCGCGATGGATGTGCGCACCGGCGGAGGCACTGGCGCATCGGGCGGTCTCGGGGCCGGGCTGGCCGCAGTGCTCGGCGCCCGCCTCGCTCCGCGCTTCGAGGTGCTGCTGGACAGCGACCTGCTGCCGGAGCCGATCGACGGATTGATGGCCATGGCCGACCTGGTCATCACGGCGGAAGGCGCCATCGACTTCCAGACTCCGCGCGGAAAGGTGCCGGCCGAGATCGCCATGCGCGCCCGCGTCGCCGGCGTCCCCGTGCTCGGAATCGCCGGGTCTCTGGGCGTCGGTGCTCCGACCGTGCACGACATCGGCATCGACGCGATCGCCTCGATCCTCACCGTGCCGATGCCCCTCGAGCAGGCGGTGGAGCAGGGCGAGGCGCTGCTGCGAGACGCCGCGGAGCGCAGCATGCGGATGGTCCTGCTCGGATCGGCGATGTCGGCGCGGGCCGCCTGAAGCGTGCCCGAGCGCCGGCTGCGGGCCTGACGCACGGCGCGGCCTCGGTAGGATCGAGGGGTGGCAGTGAACCAAGATCTGGTCGGCCGGGAGTTCCCGCCGACGGCCCCGTACCTCGTCGGCCGGGAGAAGGTGCGCGAGTTCGCTCGTGCCGTCTTCGCCGACGCCCCGCAGCACACCGACGTCGAGGCGGCCCGCGCAGCCGGCTTCTCCGACGTCGTGGCGCCGCCGACGTTCGCGATGGTCATCCAAGACCTCACGCTTCAGCAGCTGCTGGGTCAGGAGGACTCCGGCATCGCGCTCGAGCGCACCATCCACGCAGAGCAGCGCTTCACCTACACGCGCCCGATCGTCGCAGGAGATGAGCTCACCGCCCAGCTGCGGGTCACCGGCATCCGCATGATGGGCGGGAACGCGATGATCACCAGCGAGGCCGAGATCACCGACCCGGCGGGAGCCCACGTCGTGACCGCCACCAGCGTGCTGCTCGTCGGAGCCGAGCCGAGCGCCGAGGAAGAGGGGGCCGCCTGATGGGCTACACCGTCGGAGACGTGGTCGCCGAGCGCACCGTGCACCTCACCCGCGAATCGCTCGTCCGCTACGCGGGAGCATCCGGGGACTTCAACCCCATCCACTACCGCGACGACGTGGCGGCCTCTGTCGGGCTCCCCGGCGTGCTCGCGCACGGCATGCTCACGATGGGCATCGCCTCGTCGGTGGTCGTCGCCGCACTCTCACCGGAGACGCGCATCCTCGATTACGGGGTGCGCTTCACCAAGCCCGTCGTGGTCGACCCGGTCGAGGGCGCCGATGTCACCGTCGTGGCCACCGTCGGCGCTGTCGACGAGGAGGTCGCCCGCATCGACCTCAAGGTCACGTTCGGCGACACCACCGTGCTCGTCAAGGCGCAGTTGCGCGTCGCCGTCTGATGAGGACGGTCTGATGCGGGAGATCGAGGCGGTCCGGCTCGCGGAGCTGACCACACTGCGCACGGGCGCGGCGCCGGAGCGGATGTTCGAGGCGACGACGACTTCCGGACTGGTCGACGCTCTGCGCGAGACCTGGGCGCGGGGCGACGAGTGGTTCGTCCTCGGTGGCGGATCCAATCTCTTCGTGGGCGACGAGCCGTTCGAGGGCACGGTCATCCGCGTGCGCACCGAGGGCATCGACGAGCTGCCGTCCCCCCACGCGGGTCGCATCCGTCTGCGTGCGCAGGCCGGACACGGCTGGGACGACTTCGTCGCGTACGCCGTCGCGCACGGCTACGCGGGTCTCGAGGCGATGAGCGGGATCCCCGGTACCGTCGGCGCGGCCCCCGTGCAGAACATCGGCGCTTACGGCCAGGAGATCCAGGAGACGCTGGTCGAGGTCGAGCTGATCGACGAAGCGACCGGCGAGGTCTCGACCGTTCCCGCCGCGGAACTCGGGCTGGGCTTCCGCACCTCGGTGCTCAAGCATCACCACGGCAGCGTGCCGCTGCGCCGTGCCGTGATCCTCTCGGTGACGGTCGACCTGCTGGTCGCCGGTGAGCGCGTGGTGCGCGGCGAGCAGCTGCGTCGGGCGCTCGGCCTCACGGACGACACCCCGGTTCCGCTGGGCTGGGTGCGGGAGCGCATCCTGGCGACTCGGGCATCGAAGGGCATGCTGCTCGATGCGGACGACCCGGACACCCACGGTGTCGGCTCGTTCTTCCAGAACGCGATCGTGACGGCGACCGTGGCCGCAGCGCTGCCGCCGGAATGCCCGCGCTGGCCGGTCGCCCCCGACCTCGATGCCGTGACGGTCATCCCGCTCGCGTCCTACGACGGGCAGGTGCCGCTGTCGAAGCCGGCCGCCGTCTCCGACGTCAAGGTGAGCGCGGCGTGGCTCATCGAGCAGGCAGGCATCCGCAAGGGGTTCAAGCTGCCGCACTCCCGCGCATCCGTGTCGACGAAGCACGCGCTCGCTCTGACCAACCGAGGTGGCGCGACCGCTGGTGAGGTCGCCGAGCTCGCGCGGTTCATCCAGAGCAGGGTGCACGCCGAGTTCGGTCTCGTGCTGCAGCCGGAGCCCGTTCTCGTCGGCGTCGAGCTCTAGAGCGTCGAGGGGTAGGGCACGTCGTCGGTCGCGGCTACACTCGCGGCATGAGCGGACTGATCCCGTACCTGTTGTTCCCCGGCAACGCCGCAGAGGCGCTCGGTCACTATCGATCGGTGTTCGGCGGTGAGCTCCAGCTGCTCGACTATGCCACGGCAGGACGCCACGACGGTCCGGGCGACGCGGTCGCGCACGGACAGCTGAGCGGGCCGGTCGAGGTCGCCGGGGCGGATGCGGGTGCGGATGACGACGCGGTGCAGATGAGCGGCATGTTCCTCTCGCTCCTCGGCACAGCGGATGCCCTGACCCTCACCGACTGGTACGACAAGCTGGCGGCAGACGGACGAGTCATCGACGCGCTGCAGAAGCGTCCGTGGGGAGACTTCGACGGCACGCTCGTCGACCGCTACGGCGTCCGCTGGCTGATCGGCTTCCACCCCGAGGACTGAGGTGTGTCCCTGCCGAAGTAGGGACGAGACGACGGCAGGAAGATCAACACGACCGCCGTGGTGGTGAGGACGAGGGCCGCGAGGCCGACCGGGAACTCCCAGGTCGTGCCCGTTGCCGCAGGGACGTAGAGCGCGAAGGGGAGCGGGAACAGCACGGTCGCGTATCGGGCCCACGACTTTCCTCTTGTGACGAGCACGGTGATGGTCGCGTAGACGACCACCGGTACGAAGGGGAGCACACTGAGCAACGCTCGCCACTCTCCTCCCCAGTACCAGAGGAAGGGGGCGACCAAGAGCGAGGCGAAGAAGATCAACACGGTCACGGTGATCAGGATGGCGAAGGCCACCCGCAGACTCACAGGCATCCCCTCACCCTCCACTTCGTCCCCCTCCATCCCCACACCTCCAGTATCCCCCCTCACCCCTCACCCCTCACCCGCGTCGAGACCCATCGTCGACGCCGAGACCCACTCCCGCAAGCGACTGCAGGAGTGGGTCTCGGCGAGTGCAATGGGTCTCGACGGGGGTGCCGGGGGCGTGGCGCGACTCAGGCGAACAGACGCTGCAGGCGCTGGACGCCCTCGAGCAGCTGGTCGTCGCCCAGTGCGTACGACATGCGGATGTAACCGGAGGGGCCGAAGGCCTCACCGGGCACGACGGCCACCTCGGCCTGGTCGAGGATGAGGTCGGCGAGCTCGAGCGAGGTGGTCGGCGTCACACCGCCCCAGGTGCGACCGAGCAGACCCTGCACGTCGGGGTACACGTAGAACGCGCCCAGCGGGTTCGGCACCACGAGGCCGTCGATCTTCGACAGCTCGGAGACGATGACCTGGCGGCGGCGGTCGAAGGCCTGTCGCATCTGCTCGGCCTCGTCCTGCGGACCGGTGAGGGCGGCGATCGCAGCCTTCTGAGCGACGTTGTTCACGTTGCTGGTGAGGTGCGACTGCAGGTTGCCCGCGACCTTGATGGCGTCGGCCGGACCGACCATCCAGCCCACGCGCCAGCCGGTCATGGCGTAGGTCTTCGCGACGCCGTTGACCAGGATCGTCTGACCGGCGACCTCGGGGACGGCTTCGACGATCGAGGTGGCCTTGA
The DNA here is from genome assembly GCF_003314775.1 of Microbacterium sp. H6. Taxonomy (NCBI): domain Bacteria; kingdom Bacillati; phylum Actinomycetota; class Actinomycetes; order Micrococcales; family Microbacteriaceae; genus Microbacterium; species Microbacterium sp. H6. The sequence continues at coordinate 4,397 of NZ_QOAY01000171.1, forward strand.
CACCCTCGTATGTGAGGTTCTGGTAGATCTCGTCGCTGATGATCCAGATGCCGTGCTCGAGCGCCCACTCGCCGATGGCCTTCGTCTCCTCGGCGGTGTAGACGGAGCCCGTGGGGTTCGACGGCGAGACGAACACGAGCGCGGTGGTGCGGGCGGTACGTGCGGCCTCGAGCTGCTCGACCGTGACCTTGTACTCCTGGTCGGCGCCGGCGAAGACCTCGACCGGAGTTCCGTCGGCGAGACGGATGGCCTCGGGGTAGGTGGTCCAGTACGGCGCGGGCAGCAGCACCTCGTCGCCCGGGTTCACGACCGCCTGGAACGCCTGGTATACCGACTGCTTGCCGCCGTTGGTGACGATCACCTGGCTGGGGGAGACCTCGAGTCCGGAGTCGCGCAGGGTCTTCGCCGCGATCGCCTCGCGCAGGGCAGGAAGACCCGGAGCCGGCGTGTACCGGTAGCTCGCGGGGTCGGCCAGGGCCTTGGCTGCCGCATCCACGATGAACTGCGGCGTCGCGAAGTCGGGCTCGCCGGCGGCGTAGGAGATGACGTCCTTGCCTTCGGCCTTGAGGGCCTTGGCCTTGGCGTCGACCTTGAGGGTCGCGGACTCGGCGATGGCGGACAGTTTGCGGGAGAGAGGAGCGCGTTCGGTCACGATTACGAGCGTACTCGGGTCGATGCGACGGGAGAGGTGTGGGATGCCGCCAAGATCCGGAGTTCTTTCGGGTGCGGAAGGTCAGCCGGCGACGAGACCGTGCGCCTGCGCGACGGCCGGAAGCGTGATGCGTCCGCCCTGCACGTTGAGCCCCTTCGCGAGCGCTGCGTCCTCAGCCGCCGCACGCTCCCAGCCCTTGCCTGCGATCGCCGAGACGTAGGGGAGGGTCGCGTTGGTCAGGGCGCGGGTCGCGGTCTCGGGAACCGCGCCAGGCATGTTCGCGACGCAGTAGTAAATCGAGTCGTGCACGGCGAACGTGGGGTCGTCGTGGGTGGTCGGGCGCGACCCCTCGAAGCATCCGCCCTGGTCGATCGCGATGTCGACGAGCACCGAGCCCGGCTTCATCGCGGCGACCATGTCGTCGGTCACCAGCTTGGGAGCGGCGGCACCCGGGATCAGCACGGACCCGATCACGAGGTCGGCGCTCTTCAACTCCTCGGCGATGTCGTAGCGGCTCGATGCGCGGGTCTCGAGAGCGCCGCCGTAGCGGTGCTCGAGCTCACGCAGGCGCGGCAGGGAGACGTCGATCACGGTGACCTTCGAGCCGAGTCCGAGTGCGTTCGCCGCGGCGTGCTCGCCCGCGACGCCGCCACCGATGACGACGGTCTTGGCACGCGGCGTGCCGGCGATGCCACCGAGCAGCATTCCGCGTCCGCCCTGCGACCGCAGCAGTGAGTACGAGCCCATGGTGACGGAGAGGCGTCCCGCGATCTCGCTCATCGGCACCAGAAGGGGCAGGCTGCGGTCGGGAAGCTGCACGGTCTCATAGGCCACGGCTGTGGTTCCCGCGTCGACGAGGGCGGTGGTCAGAGCGCGGTCGGCGGCGAGGTGAAGGTAGGTGAAGAGGGTGAGGTCGTCGCGCAGGAAGCCGTACTCCTGAGTGATCGGCTCCTTGACCTTGATGACCAGATCGGCCTCGCCCCACGCGTCGGCTGCGGTCGCCACGATGTCGGCGCCGGCCGCGCGGTAGTCGTCGTCGGTGATGCGCGAGCCGAGCCCTGCGCCGGACTGCACGAGTACCTGGTGGCCCTCGCGCACCAGGCGGTCGGCGCCGGCGGGGGTTAGGGAGACGCGGTTCTCGTTGTTCTTGACCTCGGTGGGGACGCCGATCTTCATTGATCCTCCAGGGTTCGATGCGGTGCGGCACTCAGGATCGCAGAAACATCGACAGAACAACAGAATCCGTGAAGATGATTCGCTCTGCGCACGGATCCTGAATAATGCTTCGTATGGAGACGACATCGGAGGCCCCGGAGCCGAATACCGTTCGGGCGCCGGCGCTCGATGCGGTCGACGCGAAGATCGTGCAGCTGCTCACGGCGGACGGCCGCATGACCAACGCCGAACTCGCCGGACGACTCGGCGTCGCCCCTTCGACGGCGCACACCCGCCTGCGCGCCCTGGTGGACCGCGGGGTGATCACGGGGTTCCACGCGAGTGTGGACGAGCGGATGCTGGGTGCCGGGCTGCAGGCTGTGATCGGCGTGACCCTGCGGCCGAGCGGACGGAGGGAGAGCATCGTCGAGTTCGCGGATCGCGTGCGGGTGCTGCCCCAGGTCATCCAGGTGTTCTTCCTGGGTGGAGACGACGACTTCCTCTTGCACATCGCCGTCGCGGACTCATCCGAGATGCGCGAGTTCGTGCTGGAGCACCTCTCGGCGCAGAGCAGCGTCGCCTCCACCCGCACGAGCATCGTGTTCGACTATCACCGCAACTCGGTGGCCGCGTCCTTCCGCTGAGGTGCCGGAGCGTTCTCGTCAGGCGCCGTAGGAGGCGGGCAGGGCGCAGTAGTCCGCGAACCGCCGCTTCGGATGTGCCGGGTCGGAGACGTCGACGA
>NZ_QOAY01000171.1:6970-9734 GCF_003314775.1 Microbacterium sp. H6
AACCCGCCACGGTGTGGGGCGGTTCGTCGCCCGCCAACTGCCACAGCGCGTAGTTCCACATCCCCCTGCTGCGCTCGCCGATCAGGGCGGCTGGACCGGAGACGAGCAGGATGTCGTCGCTCTTCGGTCCCTCCCGGAACGCGGTGACCACGCTGCGGAGCTCGGTCTCGTCGCCCTCTGCGGAGTGTTCGCGCACGACCTGCTGTCCCGACGCCGTCAGAGCGGTGGCGAGTTCGTCGCCTGCCTGTCGTGAGCGCTCGGCGTCCGCGCCGGCCACCGCGAGCAGCCGCCGCCCGCGCGGGTAGAAGTGCAGGAACTCGGTGGCGATGTCCGCCCAGACGTCGGTCATGCCTCCAGGCTACGCCCGCGTGGCCGCCTCGGCTCCGGACGCGGGAGAGTCCCGGGCCGCAGCTGCCTGCCGCCCGGGACTCGTCCACTCGTGCTCAGTCCTCGTCGATCAGGTATCGGCTGTAGGCGCCCAGCGTGAGGAAGGTCGGGAACTCCTCCTGCAGGGCGACCTCGCGGAAGATCTCCGCTGCGTCGTCGTAGCGGTCGCCGTGGCTGCGGGTCGCCTGTGCGAGCACCTGGTCGATCAGCCCCTCGATGTACTCCGCCGTGATGGGGGTGCCGTCCTGCGTGGTGCGGTCCTGGTGGATCCACTGCCACACCTGTGAGCGGCTGATCTCCGCGGTCGCGGCATCCTCCATGAGGTTGTCGATCGCCACAGCGCCGAGCCCGCGCAGCCAGGCCTCCAGGTAGCGGATGGCGACCGACACGTTGTCCCGCACACCCTGGGCGGTGATCGGGCGGCCGATGTGCAGGTCGAGCAGGTCGCGCGCCTCCACGTGCACGTCGTCGCGCTGGCGGTCGACCTGGTTCGGGCGGTCGCCCAGCACGGCGTCGAACTCAGCCTGCGCCGTGGGAATCAGGTCGGGGTGCGCCACCCACGTGCCGTCGAAGCCGTCTCCGGCCTCGCGCTTCTTGTCGGCAGACACCTTCTCGACCGCACGCGCCGTCACCTCGGGGTCGCGGCGGTTCGGGATGAACGCACTCATGCCGCCGATCGCGAAGGCTCCGCGCTTGTGGCACGTCTGCACGAGCAGGTCGGTGTAGGCCCGCATGAACGGCACCGTCATCGTGACTTCGCTGCGGTCGGGGAGCACGAAGCGCGCCCCACGGCCACGGTAGTTCTTGATGATCGAGAAGATGTAGTCCCAGCGCCCGGCGTTCAGGCCCGCGCAGTGGTCGCGCAGCTCGTACAGGATCTCGTCCATCTCGAACGCGGCGGGCAGCGTCTCGATCAGCACGGTGGCGCGGATGGTGCCGTGCGGGATGCCGATGTACTCCTCGCTGAACGAGAAGACGTCGTCCCACAGCTTCGCCTCCTCGCTCGACTCCAGCTTCGCGATGTAGAAGTACGGGCCTCGCCCGGCCTCGATCAGCGCCTGTGCGTTGTGCAGGAAGTAGAGACCGAAGTCGACCAGCGACCCGGATGCCGAGGTGCGACGGCCGGCCCGGTCGATGAAGGCGACGTGCTTCTCGGGCAGGTGCCAGCCGCGGGGGCGCATCACGATCGTGGGCGTGCGCTCCGCGGTGACGCGGTACTCCTTGCCGGGTCCGGATTCGGAGGCGGGGGCGGTGAAGGAGAGTTCTCCTCGGATCGCGTCCTTGAGGGAGAGCTGACCCTCGATGACGTTCTTCCAGGTGGGACTCGTGGCGTCCTCCTGGTCGGCGAGCCAGACGCGGGCGCCGGAGTTGAGCGCGTTGATGGTCATCTTCGGGTCGGTGGGTCCGGTGATCTCCACGCGGCGGTCCTCGAGGCCGGGCCCGGCACCGGCGACCCGCCAGTCCCGGTCCTCGCGGATGTGGGCCGTGTCGTCGCGGAACTTCGGGTCGTGCCCGTTGCCGATCTCGAAGCGTCGGCGCATCCGGTCGGCGAGCCGGTCGTGACGGCGGGACGCGAACCGATGGTGCAGCTCGGTGAGGAAGGCGATCGCCTCAGGCGTGAGGATCTCCTCGTAGCGGTCGCGGATGGGGCCGGTGACCTCGATCGCCGGACCCTGCTGGGTCGTCTGGATCGGTGCCGTGGTGGTCGTGGGAGTGGTCATGATGAGTCCTTGTACGTCGGTGTCCTCATCCGCCGAGACCCACGGTGGTCGCCGAGACCCAACGCTGCAGACGATCGCGGCGGTGGGTCTCGACGGCGGGGATGGGTGTCGGCGAGACGGGAACGAAGTGGGGATCAGTGGAACTGCGCGGCTTCGGTGGAGCCGGCGAGGGCGAGGGTTGCGCTGTCGGGGTTGAGCGCGGTGGAGATGACGTCGAAGTAGCCGGTGCCCGCCTCGCGCTGGTGCTTGGTGGCGGTGTAGCCGTCCGCCTCTGCGGCGAACTCGGCCTCCTGCAGCTCGACGTAGGCGCTCATGGCGCGATCCGCGTAGCCGCGGGCGAGGTCGAACATCGAGTAGTTCAGGGCGTGGAATCCGGCCAGCGTGATGAACTGGAACTTGTAGCCCAGGTCAGCCAGCTCCTGCTGGAACGTCGCGATCTCGGCGTCCGACAGGTGCTTCTTCCAGTTGAAGCTCGGCGAGCAGTTGTAAGCCAGGAGCTTGCCGGGGAACTGTGCATGGATCGCCGCGGCGAACGAGCGGGCGAGCTCGATGTCGGGCTCTCCCGTCTCGACCCACAACAGGTCGGCGTAGGGGGCGAAGGCGAGGCCGCGGCTGATGACAGACTCCAGACCGGGGCGGATCCGGTAGAACCCCTC
>NZ_QOAY01000171.1:9756-13854 GCF_003314775.1 Microbacterium sp. H6
GTGCGCTCGCCGGTGGTGAACTGCTGGTCGCGCTCGTCGACGTCGCTGGTGAGCAGGTCGGCGGCGAGGGCATCGGTGCGGGCGATGATGACGGTCGGGACGCCGGCGACGTCAGCGGCGAGACGGGCCGCGTTCAGGGTGCGGATGTGCTGCTGGGTGGGCACGAGCACCTTGCCACCGAGGTGGCCGCATTTCTTCTCGCTCGCCAGCTGATCCTCCCAGTGGATGCCGGCGGCACCGGACTGGATGAGCGACTGCGCGAGTTCGTAAGCGTTCAGCGGTCCGCCGAAGCCGGCCTCGGCGTCGGCGACGATCGGCGCCAGCCAATCCTGCGTGGTCTCACCCTCGGCGTGCTCCAGCTGATCCTGGCGGATGAGCGCGTTGTTGATGCGACGCACGACCGCCGGCACCGAGTTCGCGGGGTACAGCGACTGGTCGGGGTAGGTCTGACCGGCGAGGTTGCCGTCGGCGGCGACCTGCCAGCCGGAGAGGTAGATGGCCTTGAGACCGGCCCGCACCTGCTGCACGGCCTGGCCTCCGGTGTAGGCGCCGAGCGCCCGGACGTAGTCCTCGGTGTGCAAGAGGTTCCAGAGGTTGTCGGCCCCGCGGTGAGCGAGCGTGGCCTCTTCGCGAACCGATCCACGGATGCGGATCACATCCTCGGCCGTGTAGGTGCGCTCGACACCGTCCCACCGGGGATCGGTATCCCAGATCTCCTGGAGCTCGGCTGCCGTCTGAACCTGGTCGCCGGCTCGCAGACCGGCGGGGCGGGGCGTCGGGGTGTTGGCGGTGTTCGTCATGGTGTCTCCTCGGTGGATCCGGCTGCGGTGCCGGAGTGGCGTGGTTCCACTGTGAGTGAAGTTCCGCACCCCAGCTGACCGATTTCAAAGAGAAGATCGGTCGAAATTCTGTTTCTGTGACAGAATCGCCCGCATGAGCACCATCGACGCTGCAGAAGAGACCGACGCCCTCACGATCGGCCGCCGCATCCGCCAGCTCCGTACGGCGAAGGGGATGACCCTCGACGACCTCGCCTCCGCCGTCGATCGGGCGCCGAGCCAGATGTCGATGATCGAGACCGGCAGGCGCGAACCCAAGCTCACGCAGCTGCAGGCGATCGCCCGGGCTCTCGGGGTCACGATCGACGCGCTGCTGGAAGGCGAGCCGCTCGACGAACGCAGCGCGGTCGAGATCGCCCTGGAGCGGGCGATGAAGGGCCAGACGTTCCAGGCCCTGGGCATCGAGCCGTTCCGCATCGCGAAGAGCCTGCCGACGGATGCGCTGAAGGCGCTGCTCGCTCTGCACGGCGAGATCGACAGGCTCAAGGACGAGCGGGCCGCGACGCCCGAAGAAGCTCGCCGGGCGAACGTCGAGCTGCGGCACCTGATGCGGCGGCAGGACAACCACTTCGCCGACCTCGAGACGAAGGCCGCCGAGATCCTCGCCGCGGTCAGTCACCCCGGCGGCCCGCTGACGCAGCGCACCGCATCCGAGATCGCCGCCTACCTGGGCTTCACCCTGCACTACGCCCCCGACCTGCCGCAGACCACTCGCAGCGTCGCCGACCTCGCCAACGGCAGGCTCTACCTCTCCAGCAGTGTGCCGGCGAAGGGCGATGCCCGCACCGCGGTGCTGCAGGCGCTGTCGAGTCGCATCCTCGGGCACTCCGAACCACGCAGCTACGCCGAGTTCCTGCGTCAGCGCGTCGAGACGAACTACCTCACCGGCGCCCTGCTCATCCCGGAGGCGCACGTCGTCCCCGCCTTGAAGGACGCCAAGCAGCGGAGGGCGATCTCGATAGAAGACCTGCGCGACGGATACTCGGTGTCGTACGAGACGGCGGCGCACCGCTTCACGAACCTCGCGACCCGGCACCTCGACATCCCGGTGCACTTCCTCAAGGTGCACGAGTCGGGCACCATCACCAAGGCGTACGAGAACGACGACGTGAACTTCCCGACCGACCGTCTCGGGGCCATCGAGGGACAGATGTGCTGCCGCCGGTGGACCTCGCGCGTGGTGTTCGACGAGGACGACCGCTTCAACCCCTACTACCAGTACACCGATACCGGCAACGGCACTTACTGGTGCACCGCGCGGGTGGAGTCGTCGAGCGAAGGGCTGCACTCGGTGAGCGTGGGCGTGCGCTTCGACGACACGAAGTGGTTCGTGGGTCGCGACACCTCGCACCGCGGCGTGTCGAAGCACTCGGTCGAGGTGTGCTGTCGTCGGGCTCCCGCGGACCTGGAGGACCGCTGGCGCGAGAACTCCTGGCCCAACGTGAAGACCCCGCGCACGCTGTTGGCGACCCTGCCCACCGGAGCCTTCCCCGGCGTCGACACCACCGACGTGTACGAGTTCCTGGAGGCCCACGCACCGCGGTGAGACCCCGGTCGATACGCTCAGTCGATGAGCAGCGACGTCTTCCCCGGTCCGTTCGGCCCGATGCCCGAGGTAGGGTCCGCCGCGATCATGTGGATGCCGTCGCCGTCGGATGCGCGGAGATCGGTGCGGTTCGTCGACGGCTTCGAGCTGTTCGCCGGGTTCGCCCGGAGTCAGGGCGCGGACCCGAATCTCCTGGCCGACGACCTCGCGGCGACGTGGGATTTCGTGGCCGCGCATCATGCGATCCTCGACAGCGCCGACCTGGCCGCTGCGGCGGCGCGTTTCGTGGGCAACGTCATCGCCATGGTGCATCCGGCAGCGACATGGCGGATGGCGGCCGAGCCCGAGATAGGGACGAACACCCTCTCCATCCCGGTCGAGGCGCTCGTGCAGGGGATGGTGCGGCAGCCCGACCAGCGCGAAGCCTTCCTGCGGATGATCGAGTCGTGGGATCAGGACGACCTCGACGACCAGGAGGTGAGGGCGCTGTCCGCCGAGGCGCCCGAGCGCACCGCCGTGCTCCCTGCGAGCGCCTACGTCCGTCCCGCTCTCCCGCTCCTGCTCTTCCGCGACGACAGGGGCGAGGTCATCCGCTACGGACGCCGCTGGTCCGAGGGTGCCCCGCCGGAGGAGGCCTACTCCCGGGAATCGCACCCGGAGCGCTTCGAACCGTTGCTTCTCGTGGTCGAAGCCCTCGTCGAACACCTTCGTGCCGGGTACGAAGTCGAGGTGCGGCGTGAGCGCGATGAGGGAGGTGCCGAATGCATCGTGCTCGACCCCGCGGTCGGAGCGGCGATCAGCATCGCTCCGATGCCTCCCGTCGTCCGCGTCGAAGCCGGGGCACTCTTCCATGCGATCGTCCCGTTGTGCGTGTGCGACGCCTGCGACGAGACTGCCGAAAGCGCGGCGGACGAGATGGAGCGGATCGTGCTGTCCGTCGCCTCAGGCGGGTTCCGGGAGAAGTACCCCGTCGGGCGACGCGCCTGGCTGTACACGGAGGTGCGGTCCCCCGACGGGGAGCGTCGGGAGACCGCCGCGGGTCCGGCCCCGGAGCTGACCGCGGGCGAGCGGGAGCGCGTGACGTCGCTGTTGAGCGGACTCGATGGCGGCTGGTGGCCGGCCTGGCCCCTCCGCTCGACCTCGGTCTGACCTCCGGTCTCCGCTGTCCTCATGGGCGGAGGCATGGTGCGCCCGTCATGCCGTTCGTCAAAACTTAGTTTGATCTTGCTTAGTCAAGATTGACTATGTTACTTTCATCGAGCCATCAACGACGAACGGCCGAGAAGGGACCCTCATGGCTACTTCCCCTGCGGAAACCCGATTCCGCATCACTGCCACCCTGACGTGCGTTCTCGCCGCCACGCTGACGCTCGGAGCATGCTCCGCGCAGACGCCAGGCGGCGATACCGCCCCCACGAGTGCGAACGACAGCGACGCCTGCAAGCGGAATCAGGATGCCGGCACCATCACCTACATCTCCGGTTACGGCTACTCCGCCAGCGCCGGTCAGCTCGATGTGTTCCTCGCCGAGGAGCTGAGCTACTTCGACGATCTGTGCCTCGATGTCGAGATCAACGCCTCAGGGGCGAACGGGCAGCAGCTCGTGGCTTCGGGGCAGGCGCAGTTCACCGCGCTCGGCTCCGCGTCCGATGTGATGCTGGCGGCCGCCAACAGCAAGAACCTCACGGCGGTCGCCACCTACGGCACCACCCC
>NZ_QOAY01000171.1:13923-15974 GCF_003314775.1 Microbacterium sp. H6
GAGGGCGGATCGCTCGGGTACTTCATCAACCTGACACCGATCGCCTCGGCCATGCTCGACGAAGCCGGGGTCGACGTCTCGAAGGTCGAGATGGTGAAGATGACCAACTACGACCCGACCGTCGTGGTGCGCGAGCAGGTCGACGCGATCGTCGGCTACGCCTCGAACCAGCCCCAGTCGCTCAAGGCACAGGGACTGCCGTTCAGCGAGTTCCTCCCCTCCGACCTCGGCGTCGAGGGCACGTACAACGTGATGGAGGTCAACTCCCGGTTCCTCGATGAGCACCGCGAGGTCGCCGCCGACTTCATGCGCGCGAGCCTCAAGGCGCTCCAGTACTGCCTCGACGAATCCGATGCGTGCATCGACAAGCTGGCGAAGCTGGCCGAGGACAACGGGCAGGGAGCCGCGTTCCCGCGCGAGCAGCTCGCCCGCACGTGGGAGGTGGAGTCCGCCTGGGTGCGCGAGAGTGCCGGCGGCAACCCTGGCGTGCAGAACGAGTCCATGTGGGAGCCCGAGTACGCCCTCGTGAAGAAGTACGGCGACGTCAAGGAGCTGCCCGCGATCGCCGACATGATGGACGCCGACCTGGTCGCCGACCTCTACGACGGTGACACCCTGATCTGGAAGGCGAAGTGATGACGGTCGCACACGGCGCCGGCGTCGAGGTCAGGAACGTCTCGAAGTCCTTCGGCGTCGACGGCGCGAAGGTCACCGTGCTCGATGACGTGAGTCTCACGATCGGGATGGGCGAGTTCGTCTCGGTGATCGGGCCCAGCGGTTGCGGGAAGTCCACGCTGCTCAAGGTGGTCGCCGGACTCCTCGACGCCGACTCCGGCACCGTCACGATCGACGGCGAGAGCGTCAGGGCGGCCTCGCGTGACAAGAAGATCGGACTCGTGCCGCAGTCTCCGGCGCTGCTGCCGTGGAAGACGGTGCGCGAGAACGTCGAGCTCCCCGTGCGGATCAACCGCGGGGCCAACGGCGACCGTGCGCTCCGCGACCCGGCCGAGCTGCTGTCGACCTTCGGCCTCGGCCATGCGCTGAAGAAGTACCCGGGGCAGCTCTCCGGGGGTATGCAGCAGCGCGCCGCGATCGCCAGGGCGTTCGTGTTCGACCCGGCGATCATGCTGATGGACGAGCCGTTCTCCGCCCTCGACGAGATGAACCGGGACCTGCAGCGGATCGCTCTGCTGGACTTCTGGCAGTCGAACCGCAAGGCCGTGATGTTCGTCACGCACTCCGTGCCGGAGGCGATCATGCTCTCCGACCGCATCGTGGTCATGGCCGCGCACCCGGGACGCATCGCCCAGGTGATCGACGTGAACCTGCCGCGACCGCGTACCGAGGAGGCCTACGCGACGGACGAGTTCCGCGAACTGGAAGCAGTCGTGCGCGGTGCGCTGCGCGCGCAGACGGAGAAGGCCCATGTCTGAGCTGACGATGAGAGACACCACCGCGACGATCGCGACCGCCCGTCTGAAGGGCCAGCCCCGCCGCGGCGCTCCCTCCTGGCTGCGGTGGGGATCGTGGGGCCCCACTCTGATCACCTTCGTGATCGCCGCGCTGCTGTGGCAGCTGGTGGCCTGGACCAATCCGTATGTTCTCCCGACGCTGGAGGCGATCGGTACCAGCCTCGTCGACGACGCCGGCATGTACTGGTCGAACTTCCTCGTCACGCTGCTCGAGGTCGTGGTCGGTGCCTCCGCCGGCATCCTCGCTGGGTTCCTCCTGGCTGTGGTGATGGCGGAGTTCCAGATCATCGAGCGGGCGGTCATGCCGCTCGTGATCATCGTGATGGTGACCCCCATCGTCGCGATCGCCCCGGCGCTGGTCGTGGCGTTCGGCTTCGGCATGGTGCCGAAGTTCATCGTGACCGGCCTCGTGGTGTTCTTCCCGATGCTCGTGAACTCCCTCGCAGGGCTCCGCGACGTCGACCAGAAGGCCATGGACGTGTTCAAGACGCTGCATGCGTCGCGGTGGGAGATCTTCCGCGAACTGCGCTTCCCCGGCAGCATGCCGTACGTGTTCGCCGGCCTCCGCATCGCCCTGCC
>NZ_QOAY01000270.1:0-428 GCF_003314775.1 Microbacterium sp. H6
AGCTCTCCTGCGGCCTGAGCGAGCCGCCGTGTGAGGGCACGGCGTTCCCGTCCCAGCTTCGCCAGCGCCGGCGCGTCCAGGTCGTCCTGGGCTTCGCGAAGCTCTCGCGCGAGCTCCAGCGCCTCCCCGAGCTGCGCCGCCCGCTCGCGCGCGAACACGTTCACCACCCAGGCCGCGATCGACGGCTTCCTGAGAGCGAGGATCCGGGAAGCGAGCTCCGGATCAGCCTCCCCCGCCCGGGCCTTGCGCGACGCCACGAACGATTCCGGGGCGTCGGAGTACAGCACGGCTGCGATCTCCTCGAACGTGGGACCGACCATGCCGCCACCCTACGCCGATACCGGTCGCCCGCCCGGGCTCCGCCCTGTGATCCCGACCGCGATCACAGCAGGTCGTACTCCCCGCCGTACGGCACCGCACTGTCGCCG